>JAGOJE010000106.1 GCA_017995275.1 Rickettsiaceae bacterium
TTTGCAATTCCAATTGCTGGGATAACTAAGATAGTTATAAAAACGCTGGCAGAGGTCTATAAGGCTAAGCGCGCTAGGAAGCGAGGCCAAAGTGCAGTATAGTATGCAATTTCCTCTTCAGAGAGATTATTCTCAGGAAAGCTATATTGTATCTTCATATAATAATCATATATATGATGTTATTACGAATTTTCATGAAAAATGGGGCGTTAAGCCTTATCCCAAAGCTCTGATTATCATAGGGCAGAAATCTTCTGGTAAGACTCATCTTGCACATATTTGGAGTAAGATATCTGGGGCGGAATTTTTCCTAACATCAGGTGATTATAAAGGCAATTTGATAATTGATGATATAGAAAATCACGAGCCGGCTGATTTACTGCATTCTTTTAACAGGCAGATGGAATCTGGGAATTACCTTCTTATGACGGCAAGTAGTACGCCAAATTTTACTTTAATGGATTTACAATCAAGGCTTAATGCTACTAATATCATTCACCTTGAGCGGCCAGATGATGAAATGGTGAGAGTTCTTCTTGCCAAATCTTTTTCTGAGATGTCTTTAAAAATTCCAGCTGATGTTGTGGAATATATAGCCAGGCGTATAAATAGGGACTTCCATTCGATACAAGACTTTGCCTTTAACCTGAACCTTTTTTCCATGCAGCAAAAAAGGAAAATCACTATCCCTATGGTAAGAGAGTTTCTGGAGCAAAATTGAAGTAAAATTACAACTTCAGGACATTTTTTTCTAAATAAATTTGCAATATAGCTATAAATATTTGAGTAAAAAGCCAATTTATGATCAAATAAAGAGGTAATTTACTTAAAGTTAGGTTTTTATGAGTAAGAAATCAGGTGGGCCAAATGCTGAGAGAATAGTCGGTAGTTTGTGGCAAAAAGCTGAGAAGGCCGTTAATGTTTTCGTGGAGAATTTTAGTAATATTGATACTGATAAAATTGCTAAAAATGCATCAGAAAAAGCAACGGAATTTGCTGAACAGACAGTAAAAGTTGTTAAAGAAACTACCACAAAAGTTATGGATACTCTCGATGGCGAGAATGTAGAACTTCTTCATATGATAGAAAGGGGTATTAAAAATAATACAGCGGTATTAGAATATATAGAATCTGCTAATTTGAGTACGTTAAATTACGCCCCCCATGCTGGGATAACACTCTTACATTTAGCAGCAGAGGCTGGCAACTTGGACGTTTGCAAAGCTCTTATAGAAAAGGGAGTAGGCATAGATACTAAAACTGAAAAAGGTAATTCTGCTCTTGATGTTGCAGCTATGTATGGACACGAGGATCTTTGCATAAATCTTATAGAAAAAGGAGCTTATGTTACTGAGAATAGTTGTATACAAGCTCATGAAAAATCACATGAAACGCTTGCTAAGAGAATAGCGAGTATAGGCTTATTACACAGTATAAATGAGCAAAATGTTAATCTGTGTGAGAAGTTTATTAATCTGGGTGCTGATGTAAATTATGTTACTACTACGAAAGGAAGAAGCCTTTTAGAAATAGCAGTTACTCAAAAGAATCCTAATATAGATATATGTGAGAGGCTGGTAAAGGAAGGTGCGAAAGTAAATAAAGATATATATAGTCAAATTACAAATGAAGATATAACAAAATTGATAGATGAATTCTTAATAGGTAATATTACACAAGCAGCGAAAGGTAGTAATAGTGAGAATATCGAAAAAGAGATAGGGAAGATGTATAACCTATATGGAAATATAGATCCGCTTCTTAAGAAATTGATGCCAGAAAATCCTATAGATTTTTCTGCTGAATCTTCAATTTCGGAATATAAGCAACAAATACTAAACGCTGCATTAAAAGTATCCGCTAAAGTTGGTGATGATATGTTATATCATGGTGAAGATATAACAAAATTGATAGATGAATTCTTAATAGGTAATATTACACAAGAAGCGAAAGGTAATAATAGTGAGAATATCGAAAAAGAGATAGGGAAGATGTATAACCTATATGGAAATATAGATCCGCTTCTTGAGAAATTGATGCCAGAAAATCCTATAGGTTCTTCTGCTGAATCTTCAATTTCGGAATATAAGCAACAAATACTAAACGCTGCATTAAAAGTATCTGCTAAAGTCGGTGATGATAGGTTATATCATGACTTAATAGATGCAAGGGCAAAAGTAGAAAATTTAGAAGAGTTGTGTAACATTACTCCTGAAAAAACCTATATCAGAAAATTCCTTGCTAACCAGTTACTAGAAAAAGCATTGATAGAAAAAAATGAGGAAGAAGCTACAAAATGGATTTCGAAAGGGGCGGAAATAACGGAAAAAATGAAACAAAACGCTCCTCAAGAAATGAAAAATTTTGTGGAAAAGGAGTATTCAAAGCAGCCGATTTCTGAAGAGAAAAAACTCTATCAGAGGGCACTACTAAAGAGGAATGAGCAACTAGCGAATAATAAATTACAAGAAGCTTCATCTAAGAAAGTTGAAAGTATAGGTTCTGAAGCTAGTCTGAGAGAGTTGCTAGGTCAAAATAGTGTGAATGATACGAAAGGCTTGCGAATTCGTCATAACATTCTACAAACGATAGCAGAATCATATGCAAAAGAAGATAAAGAAAAAGTTTCGCCTACATCGTCGGCGCTTGTGGCTGAATTCTTAGAAAAACAAGCGAAATTAGAAAAACAAGCGGAATTAAAAAAACAATATAAAAATGAACAAAATCTAGAAATGCGTTGGGCAGTCTATAATAAAGCTCCTATAGAACAACCTCTAAGTGCTGATCAAAAATCTGAAGAGCTTATAGATGCTATAAGAGCAGAAAATTTTAATGGCTGTAAAAAGGCAATAGAAGAAGGTGCAACCCTAGATTATAAGGATAAGGATGGAAAATCAATAATTAGATACGCGGCTGAATGTTGTAAAATTGATAATCCACTTCAAGATATTGAAGCCAGACATATATACGAGCTTCTTTTAAATAATGGGTGTAAAATAACTGCTGACGATCTTAACGCTGAAGAATATACTGCAAAAATATTAGCGCAAGATGCTTTAAAACAGGCAATAAAGAGCGGCGATGAATTGCTGAAAAATTTATCAATAGAAAAAGGAGCAAAGTTAAAGCTGAAAACTGACAAAGGTCCTAAAAATAGTTTGACAGAAGAAGAGTCTAAGGATAGTGCTCCTAAAACAACCACTGTAGATAGTACTGATTCAAAGGCTATACAGAATGATAATGAGGAAGAGAAAAATATTGAACATCTAAAAAGTCATATAGAGGCAAATGAATTCGAGAAAGTTAAAACCCTTCTACAAAATGTAAAAGTAACAGAAGATATATATACATATGCAGAGGAACATGGTGCAGGTGACGATATAAAAAAAATTATCCGCAATGCCGGGTTATTACAGAATGCTAATTCTGGAAGTGTAGATCAATGTACACTCTGGCTTCGTAAAGGCGCAGATGTTAATGCAGTAAACTACTTCGATGATAATCAAACTGCTTTGCATTACGCTGTTGAGAATGGTAACGTAGCATTATGTAAACTTCTGTTAGAACATAAGGCAGATGTTAATGCAGCAGATAACGAGGGCACTACTCCTTTCATGCAGTCAATAAAGCGTGGTTGGGCGAAGATTGTAGACATGATATGGGGAACTGGAAAAGTAGATATTAAAAAGACTGATAAAAATGGAAAGTCTGCTCTGGACTATGCTATAGAAAGTAAAGATGACAATATAAAAAATATTTTCAAAAAACATAGGGGATTGTCTTATCAGCTAGAGAAAATATCAAAAACATTTAAAGGCTTCGTTACTCACACAGATAGAGATGCTAAGCCTGCATCTGTAGATAGTCCGGCGAAAGGAAAGAGTCAATAACTAACTATAACGCAATGGCTAATGCTGGAGATTTTCTTGCAGGTTGTTTTTGCTGTTCCAAGACTTTGAAATTTTCCTGCAAGCAGTCTGTAGAATATTCCTTTGTTTTGCAGATTCACTTTCTGAACTATATGAGGCAGATTGCCTAGTTGTTTTGGGTATAGTTTTTTCATTCTATCCCACTCTTTATCTGCATCTTCTTTTGTGCGTACTGATACTAGTTGTATTCTGTAATATTCGCCTTCGGTTTTTTCTGAATTTTTTCGCTTTTTGCTTCTGTTTTCTTCAACAGGAATTATCTTTAGAGTTTTTACATCTTCCTGACTTGTTAATGGCTGTGGATTTTGCTCTTCCTCTTGAGCTGGAATAGATGCCTGCTCCTCTTTTTTCTCATCTGTTTGTGCTGAAGATGATAAAATATTTCCTATTATATCGTCTATTTTATCTGGATTTTCTTCTTCAGACTCCTTAGTAATGATCACAGGCTCTTCAGGTTCTGGCATAAGCGAGACAGAATTTTCTATTCTACCTGGTTTTAAGTTTTCATATACCAATTTATCAGTATTAGGC
>JAGOJE010000107.1 GCA_017995275.1 Rickettsiaceae bacterium
TACGGCCACGTAGTTTTCTATATTCATCTAAAGCCCCATCTGTCTGGTCTATCTGATCAATTACTCCTTTATCTATAAGCCTACCTATGAGTAAGTATGAGTTGTTATATTCTCGAAGTTTTATAAGCATTCTTATTCTTGTCGGATCTGTGCTTATATCAACTATTTCGCCATTGTCTGCCCTTTCTATAAAATGCCCAGGTATCGTTGTAAATGAAAGGGAAAAACTTAAGGATGCTTTTGCTAGTACTAAATTTGTTCCCGTTTGAAATACTATTGCTTCGTTCAGCGAACGCATATCCGCTTGACCATCTAGAATCGTACTAAATAGCTGGGGGTTGTTAGATAGCTTGTAATATAATTTATCCAGATCATCTTCCATTGATAGAGCCGTGGCCTTCATTTCTCTTTTATGTTCTTCTATATAGCTCTTTGCTACCTCAGTAGATTTATCGATAACGTTATTTATTTTTTGGTCAAACCAAGATTGAATACCAAAATTGAAAAAATATGATGAAAAAATCGATATAATAAGTGTAGGCACAGCCGCCACGAGACAGAACATCATGACTATACGATTCTGTAGTTTGGCTCCTGATTCAGCATTCTTCCTTTCAAACCAAAGGCGAAAAAATCTGCGTATATATAATATTGTTATGGCAAGGAGTACTGCAAGATCGCCAAGTAGCCATCCCATTACAACGCTTGGGTCAGGACCATATGAAGTAGAGTGTGATGTTATAGCGCGATATGTAAAAACAGATAGAATTATCAAAATTCCTAGCAAAATAGGTAGCATCGTGCTTCTGACTTTGTTTTTGTATAGAGTCTTCCAAAATAAATTGGCTATATTATTCAATTTCACCATTATAAATTATTCCAAGATCTTGAATTTTTTTTCTCAAAGTATTTCTGTTGATCCCGAGAATCTTACTAGCTTTCGCCTGGACATTTCCAGAATATCCCATAGTCATAGTGATTAGCTCTCTCTCAACTTCTTCCATTATTCTATCATATAGGCCTGAGCTTGGCTCACTTTCATTATGCATATCGAAAAACTTTTTCAAATGGCACTGTAAGCATTCTCTTATAGAACTATGCATATTTTCCGTTTTCATATTAAATTAAGCCTGTATTAGTTTGTTATAAAAATCTTTTATTTTGTTTTTTACTTCAGTAACATCAGATATATGATTAATAGTAGCTCTAAATTCTGCTGAATTATGCAAGCCAGAACTGTAGCTACTTAAATGCTTTCTTGCCATTTTTGAACCGGTATCATTACCGTAATGATGCAGCATATCTTCATAATGTTCTAATATTATGTTTAATTGTTCCTCAAGGCTTGGGTCTGCTACTATTTCTCCATTTGTCAGATATTTTCCAATCTGATTAAGTAGCCATGGTTTGCCATAAGAGCCTCTACCAATCATTACACCATCTGCCCCTGACTCTTCAAGAGCTTTCTTTGCACAAGATGATGATATTATATCTCCATTTACGATAACTGGAATTTTTACCACGTCTTTTACATTTCTCACAAACCCCCAATCGGCTTTGCCAGTATAGAATTGGCACCTAGTTCTGCCATGAACTGTTAGCATTTTTATTCCAGACTCCTGTGCTATTTTTGCAAGATTTGGAGCATTGCGATTTGCCTCATCCCAACCAGTGCGCATTTTCATTGTGACTGGTATCTTTACCGCTTTTACAGTTGCTTCTAGAATTTTACCCGCATGAACTTCATCTTTCATTAAGAACGAACCGGCATATCCTCCAACTACTTTTTTTGCTGGGCAGCCAAAATTCAAATCTATTATTTTAGCTCCCATATCTTCATTCATTTTAGCAGCTTCGGCTATAACTTCTGGATCGTATCCAGCAAGCTGTACGCATGCAGTTGTTGCATCGTCTGTTTCAATTGCACATTTTAGCATTGATTGCCTTGTCTCTATTATCATAGCCCTGCTTGCAACCATTTCTGAAACAACGAGTCCCGCTCCAAAGCGTTTTACAAGACGCCTGAATGGCAAGTCAGTAACGCCGGACATAGGGGCTAAAATTACAGGTATAGATAAAGCTATATTATCAATTAAAACTTGCATATAATTTTCAAAATTTATAAAAGACAGGGATTATACCTTATTTTAACACAGGATCGCAAGAAAATTAACTAAAAAAATTTAATGATCAATTTTTATATATCCTTGATCATTTGTCAATTCAAATTCAGAGCTACCAAAAATCGCGAGATGAGCGCGGGAGTAGTATAACAAAGAGATAGCATTACAAAAAACAAATTCCCAAAATTCAGGTAAATCCCTTTAATTTGGGAATTTATTATTAGACTCTATTAAGACTCAGTATGTCCATCGTTATGATGAGAATCACCCGTAAAAACCACTCCATCTTCATAGTGATTGTGCGAATTGTGCGGAATACACGTCTTGCCATCTACTTTTGCACATGATGTAGCATCAGTGTGTACAGTAACCCCAGGACCTAGTATAATCTTACCGGCCCTTATTACAGAACCACCTGAAATGAAGACATTATAACCAGGCTTTACCTCCACTTTTTGAACATCGGTTTGTCCGCTTTTATTGTTATTAGTAAACATAATGATCCTATTTTTTAATAAAATTTCGACTTCTAGAGCCACAGGTTACTATATATAACAGTAATAATGTATCAACCTCTACCCTTGCACTATAAGAAAACTTATGGACAAAGAAAGCGAAATTGCTTATGTTGGTGGTGGAAAAGGTAAGCATTTAGGCGACTTGCCACAGGAAGAACCTGCTGACGTTTCGTTTAAGAAAGGGGATGTTGGGACTAGAAATGCTCCAACTGAAAAGATGTATAACGTCGATGGAAATGAGGTTGTATATGATGGCGCTCTTTACCACCATCCTCAGTTTAGTGGAGTAAAGTCTAAGGCTCCTTCTAACCCGAGCGTGATAGAACAATCTATTCAAATAAAAGCTGACTTACAAGGGAGAATAGCTGTTGATCCAGTGACTGAAGAAGTTGTAGTATTTTATTCGTCCAACAATGGCAAAGTGCATGGTTTTATAAAGGATCCAACTATTCTTAATGTTTCTGAACAAAACGCTCTTAGAAAACTTGGGTATATAAAAAAGGGTAACAAAATAAAAGCGATAAATAAATGAGCAGATTTGACAAATTCGTAGAAATGGATATAAACGACCTACACAATCTAACTACTTCTTTTATTGAATGCAAGAACGTTCTATCAACAGACGATAAAGCAGCTCTGATTCTCCTCTATTCAATGAACGGACTTGATTTTGATATCAACGAACGCTTATGTTCCAAATTGCTGAAAGACGAAGATATAGAACTCAGAGGACTCGCAATTTGCTGCGTCGGACATATTGCACGCGTATATAAAAAATTAGTTAAAGAAGAAATACTGCACTATATGCTTGATCATTATAATAAAGGAGATCCGCTATATTATAGAGTTGATGATGCATTGGATGATATTGAAGGCAGTCTCAAAATCAAACGCAAAGATATTATTAAAAAATTTAGCAAGTAAGTGCCATGTTTTTTAGCAGGCTGCATCATCTCTTTTGGACAGTCTTTTGGTGCGAATGTTTCAAGAAGTGGATCCAGCCGTTACAGAGTCCATCACGCACCAAATCGCGCGCAACAAAACAATCTCAACATTCCAAGCTAGGAATCCTAAAGCAGAAGAAGGAAACACCACCTAGAACCAGCATCATTGCAATTAAATAAAACATAGGCATGAATGCTAAATGAGTCGAATCATAAATGAATGTTGATATGAGCGTAGATGATGATGAAAAAATAAGCGAGCCAAGCGAATGAGAAAGGCTGAATAATTTTAACCTATTTCCTATAGGCATTTTTCTCTTTAGTATTATCTGTAATGGCACAGAATAAAAAGCTATCAGAAATATAGACAACACAAGAAGCAGACCGCTAACTTCTCCATTTGCCATATAAATAGCATTTGCTATAGCAAGGATTATTGAAACAACAAGACTAAAAGCGATTTGCTTTTTCTCGCAAAATTTATCTGCTATATAGCCCGAAATAATTGCAGCTAAAATATAAAGAATAACCCCTAAGATAAGAATATGCCCGAAGAGATCACTTTCTATAAGATGTGTTACATCTGTAATATAGGATTTAAAGAATATCATGTAAAAATGATATATCCCACCTATAAAACCCGATATCAAAATGCCAAAAATCAATATTGTAAAACTAGGCTTTACATCATCTTTAGCTTTATTAAAAAGAAACTCCGAACTTTCTGGAATGTTCCTGGCAAAAATTGAGATAATAAGCCCCACAACTCCACCAAATATAAAACTTACTCTCCAAAATTCTCCCCCAACCATATCAGATAAAAAAACAGCAAAGCTCGCTACCGCCACACC
>JAGOJE010000108.1 GCA_017995275.1 Rickettsiaceae bacterium
AAACATTATTTGCTAGTTTTTTTGCAAATGAGGAAGAAAATATAAGAACCATGGCTATTTTGAAAGGTTTTGCTGTTTTATCAATAAGACAAGAAGATGATGGGCGTTATTTTTACATGCATCGCCTATTGCAGGATATAGTAAGAATTAATGTAGAAAAAATACAGCTTACGAAAGCTATATTAACAGAAGCAGCTGATCTTGTAGGTGAGGGAATGAATTATGATGATGACCAAGTAAGAGAAATTCTAACGAAAGCAAAGCCACTTTTACCACATGCGGAATCATTGATAGAATATTTGAGGAGAAGCGAAGAACTGAGTAATGAAGAAAAAACAGCACTTTCCTTTTTATATTACAGATCAGCTGAAGTTTTCTACTACCTTGCAGAATATGATAAATCGTTAGAAAAACATAAGGAAGCTTTGAGCATAAGGAGGGAAGTATATGGCAATAGGCACCCCGAAGTTGCTACTAGCCTATCATGTATTGGGGTTGCGTACTCTGGTTTAGGTCGTAAGTCCGAGGTGTTAGAAAAACATGAGGAAGCTTTAAGTATAAGGAGGGAAGTATATGGCAATAGGCACCCGGATGTTGCTGCTAGCTTAAATAATATTGGTTATGTGTATTATTCTTTAGGTCGTAAGTCCGAGGCGTTAGAAAAACATGAGGAATCTTTAAGCATAAGGAGAGAAGTATATGGCAATAGGCACCCAGATGTTGCAATGAGCTTAAATGCTATTGGGCTTGTGTATGACTCTTTAGGCCGTAAGTCCGAGGCGTTAGAAAAACATGAGGAATCTTTAAGCATAAGGAGAGAAGTATATGGCAATAGGCACCCAGATGTTGCAATGAGCTTAAATAATATTGGTTATGTGTATAACTCTTTAGGCCGTAAGTCCGAGGCGTTAGAAAAACATGAGGAATCTTTAAGCATAGGGAGAGAAGTATATGGCAATAGGCACCCAGATGTTGCTTATAGCTTAAATGCTATTGGGGTTGTGTATTATTCTTTAGATCGTAAGCAGGAGGCGTTAGAAAAATTAGAGGAGGCTTTAAGCATAAGGAGGGAATTTTTTAGTGAGGATCATCCAGATGTTCAAAGGGTTTTGGGTAATATAAAGCTTGTGAAACAAGCAATTTCTAGCGCGAGAAGCTGCGAGGTTGCAGGGGGTGGTAAGAGTGATATTGCAGTAAAGAATTCTGATGAGCGGAAAGAAAAAAGTAAAACAGTGGATAATAAAAATATTGCTGTAAAACCGAAAAATGAAAATAAAGATGTGGGTCATAATAAAGTTGATTCATCGAAAGATTCTCATAAAAAAGCTGAGTCTTCTAATGCTATGCCCAAAGAGAGTAAGGATATACCAGCAAAATTAAAAAATGACTCTTCTAGCAAATCTAATAACAAAGCTGTGGTATCGCCGGAACATAGGCCTTCTACGAATGATTCAAATAGTGATTCTAAAACTTCTAAGGATAAGAAGTGCATAATTTCCCTTCTAAACGACATCATTTATGATAATGAGCTTTTAAATTGCAAGGAATTAGTAAAGGAAGCTACAAAAACAGGTAATATAGATGTTTTAAACAGGCTTTTGGAATTTGGAAAGGATAGGGCGGTTGCTTCGAGTTTAATAGAGGAGGTCAGAGAAGTTGGAGCAGCAAAGGTTGTTGATAGTTTTTTTCTGCCCTCTGTAAATGAAGCAGAAAACCCCACCTCAACACTTCTTATACTGGGTGATATAGAGCAGGTTTAATGCATGAGCTAAAAAAGAAGAATTATGAATTATCCAGAGATGGTATAAATAAGTCATTAGACAGAATTAATAATTTGTGGGATCTATATTAAATAAAAAAGAAGTAAAACTTATGAACAACAAAAAAGAAGCTATTATAGAAATTTCATCCAAGAATACAAAAGATCAAATTTTGGCGGCTTATAACGATGTGCTTATGAAACTTAGCGAGAAACAGTCAACTCCTCAAGAACAAAAGAGACAAGAAGAAGTGCAAGATAAGCTCAAGAAAACAACGGCCCTTTCTACTGATAATATACTATCAGAATTGAGTTCTTTAAAGTCTAAGGCTATTAAGCAGATTGATAGTCTTTCTGGGGAATTATTAGAAGAATTTCAAAAACTTATAAATATACAGAATGCAATATCTATAGAGCAGCAGCATTTGAAGGAGTTGTATCAGATAAATAAGACAGCTAATAGTTTATCGGCATTACTTCAAGCTCAAGCGGAAGAAAAGGAAAGATTCAAATCAGAGATGGACCAGATAAAACAAAAGGTTGATCAAGAAATGGAAAATCAACGACTTTATTGGAAAGAGAGGAAAGAAAAATTAGAACAAGAGCATGAAGAGCTTAAAGAGCAGGAACTGAAGGCCAGGAAACGCGAGGAAGAGGAATATAATTATGTTATAGAACAAAAGCGCAAGAAAGAATTAGATGAATATAATGGCAAAAAATTAGCGATGGAAAAGGAACTGTCCGAAATCCGGATTGGCCTACAAAAAAGGGAGGATGAAATAGTAGCAAAAGAGAAGGATTATGATTTGTTGAAGAAACAAGTGGAGGACATACCGAGTGTTATAAGAGAAGCTAGTCTGGCAGCTGAGGGGTCTTTGAGATCTAACCTTATTCGTCAACATGACATTGATACAAAACTTAGAGAGCAGGAATATAGAGCTGAGTTACAGTTAAAAGATCAAAATATATCTCATCTAGAGGAAAAGATAGCAAAACAAGAATCAATGATAAAAGAAGTTACAGCGAAGGCTAATATGGCTGTAGAGCAGGTTCAGAAAATTGCTTGTAGGGCTCTTGATGCTTCTGCTCAGCGTTTTGTTGGGGTGTCTGGGTCTAAATTAGATGATAGTAGATAAAACCTCGATTAAGTATCATAGAAGTATTCCTGCTTTGAGCTGGAATCTAAGAAAATAAGGGACATAAAAGATTTTAATTATAAGCTAGATTCCTAATCATGACTTACGGAGCTCATCTGTCTGAAATGAGTGTGTTCTCAAAGTTGAAGTATATAACAACTGTCACAAACTCTGGATGTCAAAAATTCCTACATTTCTCAAACTGCCATGAGGATAAATAGAGAAGAAATCTATTATTCCAGAGTTTCTAGAGCCGTCTCTAATCTATTTCTTATTACAGGCTTCTTTTAACTTGCTTCCACAGCTAAACTTTGGGTGCACATAAGCAGCTATCTGTATTGGTTTTCCTGTTTGAGGGTTTCTACCAGTGCGGGCTTCTACTTTTTGTGGATAAAACTTGCCGAAGCCAGTGATGTTTACGTCGTTTTTTTCAGCCAAAGCTGAAGTTATAGAGTCAGAGAAAATGTTGATAATTCTTTCTGCTTCTACTTTTGTTATTTTGTGCTTAGCTGCGATATAATCTGTAAATTCTGATTTGTGCATATAGATATTTCCTATTTAAGTTGTTATTTATTGTTTCGATTATTTAATATAAGCGATTCTAATAGAAAATCTTACAATATAGAAAATCCTGTGTCAAATTAAGAAATTTGTACGTGACAATAGTTTTCTTAATATTTTGTGGAACTGTGTTTTTTATGTAAATGATAATCCTGTGCGTGCAGCCATATAACGTCTATAAGCCATTGTCAGTGATAGAAAGTAGAGTTTCTATCATAGAGATTAATTCAGTCTTTGTGGCGCTTTTTGTTATTACCATTGCTCTTTTGGGCTGATGAGAAAGTTTTGCTAGTTCGTCGCATACTATTTTTTTCATTTCTTCCAAATTGCACGATTCTGGGTTTTCTAGAATTTTCCTTATTGTCATATAACATTTTAGTTTTTGTTAATAGCATAAAAATAGTGAATCTAGCAAAAAAGTCGATAAGAAAATATTTCTTAAATTCATTACTTAAGTAAAAATTATGGAAATGATGAGTAGTTGTCTGTCTCCTAAAAAATTGTTGAATTTTAAAAACTTCTTGACATAATAGGTAAAGAATTTATAACACAAATTCACCTAGGGTTTATTAGGCCTTTTAATAAAATAGCTTATGATTGATGAGCGAGTTTTGTATTTTCTAGGTTTTTTAGCAACTTACTATCATAGTGCAATGAGGAGAAGTTTATGAATCATAATACCTATTTATTATTTATAGTAGCATTAATTTTAGTTTTTTCTATTTCCGTTATCTTAGTTTTTTATTACAAAAAGAAGTATGAACATCAGAATTCTAGAATAATTCAGCTTTATCTAAATGGACAGTTTGTGCACAAGCTTCTTCTTATTATATCAAATTCTAAAGAAACTTAGTAAGCGTTCGGGCATCCAGCTTTTTTCTTGTTTTTTTAGTCAAGTTTAAGATTCCACGGTAGTAAATCTGCTAGCTTGGTTGAGTTGTAGTCTTGAATCACTTCCAGTACTTTCTTTAAATAAA
>JAGOJE010000109.1 GCA_017995275.1 Rickettsiaceae bacterium
GCCTTTTATCGTCCCTCTGCTCCACAGCTCTAGATAGCTGAGACAAGGCTATTATAGGAATATTTAATTCTTTTGCTAGAGCTTTTAATCCTTGAGTAATTTCTGAAATCTCTAGAGTTCTATTTTCGCTACTAGATTTACTATTACCCCTTATCAGCTGCAAATAATCTATAAAGATTATACCAAGATTATGTTTCCGCTTTAACCTTCTAGCCCTTGTTCTTATCGCCGATATAGTAAGAGCTGGAGTGTCATCTATAAACAAAGGAAGAGAAGAAAGCTCCATAGCTTCCTTGCGCAGTTTATTGTAATGCTCCTCTCCTACTCTTCCAGACCTTAAAGCGGAAGAATCTATGCTGGTTTGCATGGATAATATTCTCGTAGTTAACTGCTCAGCAGACATTTCAAGAGAGAAAAATCCCACAGAAGGCATTGCGCCATCTTTTCCAACTTTAAGCACCTTCGCTGCATTAATTGCAAGATTAATTGCAAAAGCTGTTTTACCCATAGATGGCCTTCCAGCTAAAATAAGCAAATCGGAATTGTGGAACCCAGATAGTTTTTTATCCAGATCCATATATCCTGTCGTGATACCAGTGATATGATCAGAACTCTTCATGGCTCTGTTTATTTGAGTAAGAGAAAGATCTATGGAATCCTTCATATTTATAAAGCCACGATCAGATACTCCCTCTGACGCAAGATGAAATAAGCGATGTTCTGCTTCCTCTATTTGTTCATTTGCTGAGTGATCAAGAGCAGAGTCATATGCTACATTAACTATATCCTGACCTATATCTATTAGATTTCTTTTAAGAGCAAGATCATAGATTATCTTCCCATAATCATAAGCATTTATAACGCTCATAGAAATTGTAGCAAGCTTAGAAAGATATTCACTCCCGCCAACTTGTTCAAACTGAGAATCATTAGAGAGCATGCTTTTTAATGATACAGGAGATGCACTGATTCCTTTATCTATTATCGCATTTATTGCTGCATATATTTTTTGGTGAATAGGCTCATAGAAATGCTCTGACCTCAAGAATTCTCCAACCCTATTGAGCACTTCGTTATTTATCATAACTGCACCCAACAACATTTGCTCCGCTTGAACATTTGCTGGCACTTGCCTGTGTATTACAGACTCGGCAGTCTGTTGCGATCTTTTTTTACTCATAAATACTATCTATATATCTAGAACTTCATTGCTCTATCCAAATATATAAAATCACAAACAGCTGCAGTCAACTCAATTAAGACAAAGACTTTGAAATAAAATGCTATTTTATCGTGTTTCATTGTCTTTTTAGGTTTTAAAAGAATTTTGCGTTAGGTTATGTCACAAACTTACTTCTTGCCAGAAGCTATTATCTCCACAGCTCTTTCAACAGTTACTGAAAAGATATCCTCACCTTTAGGAATAGAAACAAATTTACTAGCATGCTTTATATAAGGGCCAAATTTCCCTATACCTACATGGATATCCTGGTCCGTTTCTGGATGCTTACCGATAAGCTTTGGAAGACTAAGCAAATTGAGAGCGACGGATAAATCAACAGATTGTGGTACAGTTGCTGGAGGAAGAGATGACCTCTTCGGCTTCTCGGTTTTATCAAGCCCCTCTCCTTCCTGAATATACCACCCATATGGCCCCTTTTTCAGATATATGGAAACACCCGCAGAATTTTCACCCAAAAGCTTATTGTTCTCATCTGCCCCAGGTGCTTCAGATACTCCATCGCCACCTTCGGAAGGTGACTCATTTTGAACTATCTGACGAGTAAATTTACATTCCGGATAATTACTGCAAGCAATAAAAGCCCCAAATTTACCAAGCTTCAAACCTAGCTCACCTGTGCCGCATGCATCACATTTTTTAGGATCCTTACCATCCTCCCTTGCCGGAAATAGATGGTCAGATAGCACTTCATTAAGTTTAGAAATAACATCGCTAATTTTATACTGATTTGCAAAATCAACATTGTCATGGAAACCTTGCCAAAATTTTGAAAGCATTTCCTTCCACGGAAGCTTACCTTCGGCTATCTCATCTAACTCGTTTTCAAGATCAGCAGTAAAATCATATTCCACATATTTTTTAAATAGATTCACCAAAAAGGCTGTAACCAATATCCCCCTTTCCTCTGGCATGAATCTCTTTTTCTCCAGAGTCACATAATTACGATCTTGCAATACTGAAATAATAGATGCATAAGTTGATGGACGACCTATCCCTAACTCTTCAAGTTTTTTTACCAAACTTGCCTCTGTAAATCTAGGGGGTGGCTCCGTAAAATGTTGGGCAGGATTTACTTTTCTTACTTCTGCAGCATCACCCTCGTTTAGAATTGGAAGCAACCTGCTTTCTTCGCTTTCGCTGTCATCTGTTCCTTCTTTGTAAATTTTATAGAAACCATCAAAAGATATAACAGAACCTACAGCGCGCAATATATAGTTTTTATCGTCGGATTCAATAATCGCAGTTACCACATCTAAAACCACACTCTCCATCTGGCTAGCTACCAAACGCTTCCATATCAAATCATATAGCTTAAAAAAATCACTCTCCAATGACGATTTCAACTTCTCTGGAGATAAATTCACATTAGTTGGTCTTATAGCTTCATGCGCTTCTTGAGCATTCTTAGCCTTGCTTTTGTATATTTTTGCAGATTCTGGTAAATAATCCTCACCTATGGCGGATTTTATATATTCTCTAGTATCTTTAATAGCATCTTCTGATATTGAAACTCCATCCGTACGCATATATGTTATAAGCCCTACTTGTTCACCATTTAGCTCGATACCTTCATATAATTTTTGCGCTATCTGCATCGTTTTTTTAGCAGAAAAACCAAGCTTTCTTGCTGCCTCTTGCTGCATGGAAGATGTAGTAAATGGTGGCTGAGGATGACGTTTTTGTTGTTTCTTTTCTACAGAAGATACTTTATATGAACGCAGCTTTAAAGCCTCAGATATTTTTTCTGCTTGCTCTTTATTAGTTATAGAAAATTTTTCTAATTTCTCGCCATTTACATTAGCAAGACGAGCAGTAAAATCTTCGCCTGTTAAAGATAACATATCAGCCGATATATCCCAATATTCCTGAGTCACAAAACGCTCTATCTCATGCTCTCTATCGCATATAAGCCTTAAAGCTACAGATTGAACTCTACCAGCTGAACGACTACCAGGAAGCTTCTTCCATAACACTGGAGACAAAGTAAATCCCACCAAATAATCAAGAGCCCTTCTTGCCTGTTGAGCATCCACAAGAGCTGTGTCTATATCTCTAGGAGAAGCAATAGCCTGACTAACCGCCTTTTTTGTAATTTCGTTAAATGCTACCCTTTTTATTAATACATCCTTCTTCAGGGCTTTTTTCTCTCTCAAAGCTTCTACAACATGCCAAGAAATAGCCTCCCCTTCACGATCAGGGTCCGTTGCGAGATATATAGCTTCAGCAGATTTCGCAGCCTCACAAATAGCTTTTACATGAGCTGCAGATTTCGCTGGAATTTCATACTTCATCTCAAAATTGTTATCTGGCAATACAGATCCATTCTTCGATGGAAGATCTCTAATATGACCAAAAGATGCAACGACCTTAAAATCACTACCAAGATATTTATTTATTGTTTTAGCCTTTGCTGGGGATTCTACTATAACTAACTTCATACCAAACTAATATATTAAAGAGAATTTACTTCCTGGGTGCCTTGCCACTCTACCAGCTAATTCAAATTCTAGCAATATTGTATATATCACAGGAATAGGTAACTGAGTAGAAATCACAACCTCCTCAAAACTCACAGGCATCGCAGAAAGAGACTCCCTAACTAAACACCTGTTTTTGTCACTTAGCAGTGCATAATCTATTTTTATTACGTTAAAGTCAACTGTATCTTGATGTTTATCCGATAAATGTGACTCCAGATTTTCTAAATTTGGCAAATTCTCTATTATATCATCTGCAGATTCCACGAGATAAGCCCCATCCTTTATAAGTTTGTTAGTACCCTGACACCTAGGGTCAAGAGGAAATCCAGGAACTGCAAAAACTTCCCTACCCTGCTCAGCCGCAAGCCTTGCAGTAATTAAAGAACCAGATTTTAAACTTGCTTCTATAACAACCACAGCAAGTGAAAGACCAGATATAATTCTATTTCTTTGAGGAAAATGTTGACCAAGGGGCACACTACCCACAGGAAGTTCCGCAAGAATTAGCCCCTCCTCTCCTATTTGCGCAAATAGTTTTGCATTCTCAGGCGGATATATATGATCGATCCCACCAGCTATAACAGCTATAGTATTTTCAACAGAAGAACTATGAGCAGCAGTATCTATACCTCTTGCAAGA
>JAGOJE010000110.1 GCA_017995275.1 Rickettsiaceae bacterium
AACGCTTGGAGGATTACTCTCCTTATTCCAAGCTGGATGATGCATATCTGCAAGTTTGCCGTCAATATAAGTGACTCCAAAATAAACAGCCTTATCTTCCGGCATATTTTCACCCTTGTCATCCACAAAAGCGATAGACAAACTCACGACTCCTTTAAAGGGTTCGTTGTTTGATCCTTTTAACTCTTCCGGAAATTCGATTTGTGGCAGATTGCTGTCGTTTGTAGTTACAGCTATCTCAACACCTTCCTCTATTGTTATTTTGTCTGGTAATCCTTCGAATGTTTGCACCACCCCTTCTGATTTACTTATCTCCTTATGCACTGCTCTAGATGCTTCATTTTCGAGAGGTTTTATATCTATTTGAGGTTTAAAGGCAAGAAAACCTACTTTATTACTCTTCTTCGACTCTTCTTCTATAAGCTTTTTTAAAACATCCTCATACTTATTAGTCCACTCTTTTTTTAGTTCTTTGGCTTTTTTTTCTTCTGGAGATGGACGGATATATGATATAAGAGATATTGACTTTTTATTTTTTTTGTCTTCATCCTCATCAAAATTTGAGTGGATATGGTTTAGAGAAGCAGAGTGGATATGGTTTAGAGAAGCAGGGAGCGCAGGAGTTATGGGGCTTCTTGCGGTCGGGCTTTTCTCACTGTTCTCCTCATCTTCAGAATCTGGAAAAGTGGCGGACTCACCAGTTGAGATACTTTGTGTATCATCGACTATGTCATCCCCTCCATTCTCAAATTTCTGAATCGTCTCCAGCTGCCGCCATTCTTTCGTCTTCATCCCATATCTCTTGTTATTTAATCACTTAATTAGAACATATCTGAATTTTAAGTTCAATAAATTCCGGCAGATAGTGGGGTTAAATTTTTATAGCTGTGGCTTTTTGGAGATATGAAATATTATTTAAAATTATAGATTGACCGCCAAATATTAGATTGTATAATTCGGGCTCCTAACAATAATGGGTTTATAAATGAAAAATAAATTGGCTATTTCTGCTGCTATTTTGCTTTCAGCAGTTTTTTCACAAAATGCCTGCGCTTCATCAGTGAATGATGACACTGGGTCTTTTTATATAGGCGTTGAAGGTGGCATGTCCGCCCCTGTAGTCAGCAAGTTTAAGAAGAAAATTGAAGGAGTTAATACAACTGGTACATTGAAAAAATCTCCAATGTATGGTGCTTTAATGGGCTATAAGTTCTACCCAGGTATGGCAATAGAATTTAGCTGGCAAAGAAAACCTAATTATAGGTTAAATATCGCAGTTCCTGACGTCCAATTTACGGGAGGGGTAGCAACAACAAAGAAATTTTCTGGAGATGTTAAAGTAGAGTCCCAATTATTCTTAGTTGGAATAGTTTACGATCTAGAAAAGATAAATAATTTTACTCCATATATAGGCGTTGAATTTGGCGTTGCAAATATAAAAGTAAAAGAAAAAATGTATAATACTAAATTAGACGTAGCGGGGGGAGGGCTGCCAGCAGGGTCTAATGATCTGCAGGCAATGAAGATAAAAAAATCCAGCACTTATTCACCGGCATTTCAGTTAAGTTTGGGCGTTTCAACGCCGGAAATAATTCCGAATGTTAGCCTATATGCAACAACAAGATTGCAGATAATTTACGAAGCAAAGATGAAGTATAATTCGCAAAACATGTCTCTCATTGAGGCTGCGACTATAATTGGAAATGCTGCTCTAGCAGGCACTCCTCCAGTCTTTCCTGCACCACGAAAAAGCGGTAAATTTAAGCAAACCATTCTTGTTGGAGAGGTGGCGCTCGGGGTAACTTATAACCTACCGTTTTAGTCCTCCTACAACCATTGTTATTCCTGCGCCTCCTCTTTGTCATTCCGGCCTCCGAGCCGGAATCCAGACAAAAAAGAACCACAAAGTGGCGCGTTTAATGCTGGATCCCCGCATGCGCGAGGATGACAGTGCGCGAGTGAGTGTCATTCCGGCCTCCGAGCCGGAATCCAGACAAAAAAGAGCCACAAAGTGGCGCGTTTAATGCTGGATCCCGTATCACGACCCCGCTGCGCTTGGTCTGTAAGGGATGACAGGTTCTCTTTGTCATTCCTGCGAAGCTTGCCTGTCCGGGGTGACAGTGAGTGTAATGATGACATTTTAATCACAGGATAAAAAAATCTTCCAAATTCAGCTAGCCTTACATCATACTACCATTTGAGCGCCTGAGCAAAAAATGTTAACCTATATCCAATAACTATCCATTATGGAGAGAATAGGATGCCAAATACACTATCGCAAACCCAGAGGACTAAATATCAGAAACAGAGGGAGAAGAAAAACCAGAAAAGTTATGAAGCCAACTCTGATGAGACCTTAACGTCCGATGATTTTAGTGATAGTGATAGTGATATTCATTCGCAAATCTCACTCTTAGATTTAAATGAGATTGAGACAGATACGAGCAGTACAAATGAGAATTACTCTAAAAACTCGCTCCCATGGCGCACCAATTCTGACATTTATGATTACCGCAATAACTCTGATAGTAACCCACCTAGGGATGAGGAAGAGGCAGAAAAATCACAGACACGACACAAGGACCAAACGCCCAAAAATGAGAGCAAATCACATTATAATGTGGACACGGGACAAAACCCACACACAAAATCTTCCTCAAGGAAAGATTATGCGAATAAGGATTATGCAGAACTTATAGCTGATAATATAAAGAATAATAAAAAATACGAACAGATCCACAACCAGGTTATCTTTAATGCATTATCCCCTATTTTAGGCGAAAGCAGAGCTATCTATGTAGCTGAAAAAGCACATAATGAACAACCCACATCATATACTCCAGATGACGAACAACTAATAACAAAAGCAGCGCAGGATGTTTATGAAAGCTTAAATTTAGCCGTTAAAGATAATAGTGATAATAAACCACTTGAAAGTGGAAATGAATTTAACGTAACAATAAAAAGTAATTCGAATAATGCAACACTCCCTACAAAAATTAGAAATGACAAGAATGGCATAGTTACTCTTGCTATTACTTTTGCTTGCGATAAGGCAGGCATAACGAACATGCCGCAAAAAGATGCAAAATACATTATAGCAAAATATGGCAAAGACGGAAAGCTTATAGACCTTATCCTCCCACCTGAGATGGATACACAAACCGGAGAGCTAAAAGTAGGAAAAAAAACATACCACTCCAACGTAACTCCGAAGAATATTCAAGAGCTTCAAGATCAGCTAGACCATAATCAAGCAGAATATTCCGCAGCTCGAGATTCTGCCAAGAGAAGTGGGAACGAAGAATTACAGAAAATGGCCAAAACCCTCCCAGAACGCCTAGGAAGCTACAAACCAAGTAACATTCCAATGACGGAGTTTGTTGATATGTGTTATGGGACTGGACAATGGAAGTCTAATGCTACAGGATCTGGTTACCCTACGGATACCGATGCCGACACCAATACAAAAAAATTGCCTTTCGAAATTGCCCGCAACGGTACATTTAAAGAGATGATGAAAAATATGAGAGATATTCACAAGGCAGACGAATTAGGAAACACAATCTTGCACCATGCTGCTATTTGTGGTAACGCAGAGACTGCCAGCGCAATACTCACCATATCCCCCAAGATGGCGAATACTATAAATAACGACGGAAACACACCATTGCACTTAGGTGCCGCTTTTGGTAATGCGAAAATATGTAATACATTATTATCGAATAATTCAGACGCTCTTTATAATAATGATGGCCTCACTCCGTTACATATGGCTATAATTCATAATAAAATTGACACATTAGATGCACTACTAACAACTAATAGAGGTACAAACTATATAGCTAATATTAAAACTCAAGATGGACGTACTCCATTGTTTCTAGCATTGCAGGCTGAAAACAAGAAAATGGTAGAAGTGCTTCTAGAGAGAGGTGCCAATCTTGATGATGCAGCGATGAATTTGGCGACAAGGTGTAACAATAAAGACATAAGAACTTTAGTGAAAACTGCGAAGAAACAACAAGAGGAGGCTAGAGTTTCTACGCCGCAAGAACAATCACAGACCCAAGAAGTAAATAAGAAGAAGACAAGAATAAACTTATCAAAGTCTAATAATACAACGCAGCCAAAAACAACGCCGAAAAATTATCAAACATTGCTAACATCAGAAGAGAATAAATACACAGAAACTTTTTTCCAAGGCTTAGAACATTTGACAACAAGACCTACAACAGCACATTCTTCTCCCCCCGTAAACACGCCTAATAGAAAAAGTCTCGTAAGGCATGTATATAAGAATCCTAATGC
>JAGOJE010000111.1 GCA_017995275.1 Rickettsiaceae bacterium
TATCAATGCTGCTTAATTACAAAATTCTTATTCGAAAGCATGTATAAAAGAAGATCATACATTAATAATGGGTCCTTCCCCCTACGCCAAGGCTACGGCGCGACAAGTCGGACTGGTTTTTTTAAAGCTTGATTCAGGCTCTGGAGCCAGGAATGACAAAGAAAACCTGTCATCCAGGACAGGTGAGCTTAGCGAGCCTTGATCCGGGGTCCAGAATTATAATCCAGCAACTTGTTGCTCTTTACAACAATGGGTCCTCCGGACTGTTTTTGCGGGCAGATTCCTGCTCTGGGCAGGAATAACATAAAAGGGGGGATAGGAATGATAAGGGGAC
The DNA here is from genome assembly GCA_017995275.1 of Rickettsiaceae bacterium. Lineage (GTDB taxonomy): Bacteria > Pseudomonadota > Alphaproteobacteria > Rickettsiales > Rickettsiaceae > JAGOJE01. Next base: position 335 of record JAGOJE010000111.1, read on the forward strand.
AGAATGCCCCTCACTTTAGTCTTCGTAAACTGTGGCCTCAGTTTTTGCGATGATCTCTTCCATAGAGACGCCATCTGCCTTTAGCACCACTTTGATGCCACGGTCTGTAATATCAAAAATACCCAGGTCTGTAATAATCCTATCAACGACCTTAACACCAGTTAAAGGCAAGGTACATTTTTTGACTATCTTAGCGGAGCCATCTTTTGCTACATGATCCATTATCACCACCACTCTTTTCACATTGGCGACAAGATCCATAGCTCCACCCATACCCTTCACCATTTTTCCAGGTATTGTCCAATTAGCAAGATCTCCATCACTAGAAACCTGCATAGCCCCTAGCACTGTAAGGTCTATATGTCCACCACGTATCATAGCAAAAGAAGCAGCACTATCGAAATAACTACTCTCTGGCAAGGCAGTAATAGTTTGTTTCCCCGCATTTATTAGATCAGCATCCACTTCTTCAGGAGTTGGGAATGGACCAATACCTAACATGCCATTTTCGCTTTGAAACACCACATGTACATCGCTCGGTATATGGTTTGGAACATCAGTTGGCATTCCTATACCCAAATTCACATACATCCCGTTTTTTAATTCAGTTTTTGCAACTATTTCGCACATTTGTTCTTTTGACCAAGCCATATCTCTGTCTCCTCTTCCTAGTTGTAACACGTTCAATGGTTTTCTTGTAATCCCTGCCATGTATCAGCCTATCTACAAAAATCCCAGGAGTATGTATATGATTAGGATCTAATTTTCCATTCTCAACTATTTGCTCAACTTCGCAAACAGTCACCTTAGCAGCCATTGCCATTATTGGATTAAAATTTCTAGCAGTTTTATTATATATAACATTCCCACTATGATCTGCCACCCAACCTTTTATTATCGCAAGGTCAGCATATAGAGCACGCTCCATAACATAATTATCTCCGTCGAAATTTCTTACTTCCTTTCCTTCCGCAACAACTGTTCCAACACCAGTTTTTGTATAAAACGCAGGAATACCAGCACCACCAGCTCTAATTCTTTCAGCAAGAGTCCCTTGCGGATTAAGTTCCAATTCTAAAGTACCATCTATATATTGAGTTTCAAATGTTTTATTCTCGCCAACATAAGATGCTATCATCTTTTTAATCTGCCGAGTCTTCAAGAGAGGACCAAGGCCAAAATCATCAGTGCCACAATTATTACTTATTACTGTAAGACCGCTCACGCCAGAATTTAATATTGCCTGAATTAAATTTTCAGGAATTCCACAAAGACCAAACCCTCCGGACATTATTACCATATTATCCTTCAGTAACCCCTCTAAAGCCGATGAAGCTGAACCGTATATTTTTGTCATATCTTTCCTCAATGATGATAGCTGGTATTACCAACTTCTACAGCATCTGTCAACTAGTTAGTTGAAAAAACTATGAGTTTTAATATCTACTCGCGAGGATGGCAGCTCAAATATCAAGCAATTATATCAGGATGGAGCTTTGACCTTACAATCTCTATTTCATCTTTAAGGCGTAGCTTATTCTTCTTCAACCTCTGCAAAGTGATTTGATCAACAATCATAGAGGAAGACTCCATAGCATCTATTTCTTTATTAAGCTCAGCATGTTCTTCAAGCAAGCTAGCAAGTAGTTCTTCTAAATCTTTCATCTTTTAAGATCCGTTTATACAGCCATTATATTACAAAATATGACTTATTTTCAACCATTGATCTGTTAAAAGTTCAATTTTTTCCTTCATACCCACAAGTTTTTGACTTAAATCGTTAAAAGAAGCAGGATCTTTGGAGTAAAAATCTGCGTTACTTAGTTTTTCTTCTATAGCTTTTACCTCAACCTCCAGCTCTTCTATTTGGCCTGGTATAACCTCTAGAAGTCTTTTCTCTTTGTATGAAAGTTTTCCATCGCTTTTTGGCTTTTCCTCAACAGGCTTAGGACTCTTTGTTCTTCTAGAGGCAGATTTCTCAACCACAATATTCTTTGCCCTTCCGTAAAGGTTCGTATAATCTTCATATGAACCGAACATATCTACTATAGAACCTTCACTAAACACTAAACTCCTTGTTACAAGACGGTTTAAAAAGTCCCTATCATGACTAACTATCAAGACAGTTCCCTTATATTCAGAAAGCACCTCAATTAAAACATCAAGACTATCCATATCTAGGTCATTCGTTGGCTCATCTAGCACTAAAAAATTCCCAGGATTTATCAATGTCTTAGCAAGAAGTAATCTATTAGCCTCCCCACCAGATAAAGTGGATAGTTTTGCATCAAGCAGTTTGGGGTTAAACATGAAGTTCTTTATATACCCTGCAACATGCATTGTTTTACCATTCGCAAGAAAGACCTGATCTCCCCCACCTGGGCATAAAATTTGTTTAAGACTATGAGATGGATTGAGCGAAGATCTATGCTGATCAAAATAAGAAACCTCAAGCCCTGTTCCATGAGAAACTTTGCCAGAGTCAGGAACTAATTCCTTAAGTAGAAGTTTTATCAATGTAGTTTTACCAGATCCATTAGGCCCAACTAAACCTATAACCTCTCCTTTCTTACATCTAAAACTAAAATCGGATATTAATTTCTTGCCTTCGTAACTAAAGTTTAGGTTCGTTGCTTCTATTATAAATTTGCTTTTTCTAACATCCCCTTCTTCTACTATATTTATCTTCTGCTTAGCACTTTTTACATGAGCATTTTGTACAGCCATGGTTTTACGCAGAACCATTAAATCAGCCAACCTCTTTTGATTTCTCTTCCTACGAGCTGTAACGCCCTGGCTCAGCCATAAATTTTCTTCATCAAGTTTTTTACCAAGCTTTCTAAGCACAGCTTCTTCGTATTCTAGAACTTGTTCTCTCCAGCTTTCAAAATTGCCAAAACCTTCGTCAGACTTCCTAAGAATAGCCCTATCAAGCCACCATAATCTATTAGTAACATTAGATAAAAATGCCCTATCATGACTTATACAAACCACCGCGCCTGGATATGTTTTTAAATAATCTTCAAGCCATTCTATAGCGGCTATGTCCAGATGGTTAGTTGGCTCATCAAGCAGTAATATTTCCGGCTGATTAATTAATACTTTTGCAAGGCTAACCCTTCTTATTTGCCCACCAGATAAACTAGAAATAATCGCTGATCCATCTATAGATAATTTATCAAAAATCATCTCAGCTTTGTATTTTTCGCTATCATCTTTCAAAGCATCTGCTACAAAATCGTAAACCGTAGCAAAATTCTGGCCTATTATATTATCCTGCCTTAAATATCCAACGTTTGCAGCTGGATGCTGATAAACCTCGCCAGCTTCCATTTCATAATCCTGACTAATTACCTTCATTAGACTGGATTTTCCTGAACCATTGCGACCAACAAGACAAATCTTCTCCCCTTGATATAAATAGAGCTCTATATCACTAAAAACCTCTTTATCGGCAAAACTTAAACATCCACCTTTTATGTAATATATGGGATTTGACACCTAATTCCTCTTAGGAGTACAAAAATGACGACTAGAATCCTTGGACATAAACTCCACAATCTGCTGCACAACTTTGTTAGATGGGAATCTATCTTTAGCTTCTTTTACCTTATCTGATATTACTACATCTTCTGCAAAAATTTCATCTACCATATTTTTTGCATCTAGAGATTCCTTATTATCAAAACCTCTACGCTTCATACCCACCAAATTCAGCCCCTCAAGGTGAGCACGCTCTGCAAAAGCTATTCCAAAAGGAATTAGATCCTTAGCAACTCCTGATAAACCACCTATCATTGAATGAGGACCAATTCTAGTAAATTGATGCACAGCAGAAAGCCCTCCTATAACAGCATAATCACCCACTTCCACATGGCCAGCAAGACTAACATAATTAGCAAGGACAGTATTATTCCCTACGACGCAATCATGAGCAATATGAACACCAACCATAAAC
>JAGOJE010000112.1 GCA_017995275.1 Rickettsiaceae bacterium
AAAGAAAGGGCTGCAGTCAAATTTTCTCCAGCTTTCTGGTTAATAAATTTTTTATCAGCCATTGATTCTATAGAACTCCAAAGATTCATAGATGGTGTTACAACCCCACATATTAAGCTTAAGCTATATATGAACCTATCAGCAAGTCTGTATATTTCATTTTTTACATCAAACTTCATGCCAATTTTATATTCTCTTAGATCGCATTGAAATTCTTTTAACATTGCTTTTATTTGAATTTGTTGAGGAATATTTTTTTTACCAGCGTAATTAAGTTCTACAGCGTCCGAACTGAGCATTGAAACAGTTCTTTTCTTAGATTGCAAAGTACCTTCTTCCTCATTTAAAAGAAACTTTTTAACGGTATCGTGGTATTCATTAACTAACTCATCACTTCCATAAACAAAGCAAGATTTTTCTAAAATATAAGGAAGAATTTTGTCTATATACTCTTGCTTTCGTCCCTCATTTCTAAGATAACCCATCATATTCTCTATTATTTGGACTAGCTCATACGGTTTGTCACTCCTTCCAAGGGGCGTCTTGCCTCCAAGGTCAAATTGTACACCTTGACCTATATTGGTGAGATTGATGTTATATTCACTCATTGGAATTACTGTTTCCCCGAGTAATATGATTTTAAAATTCACATAATGAGAGATATTCTTGAAATAATTACTTACTTTGGGATCAAGAGAGTCTTTATAAGACTCATCCTTTGTCAAAATAGCAAACTCTAGGTCCGAATATGGCGTCATTTGGCCTAATGGCATAGATCCTAGTCCTATCACAGAATATTCATGCTTTATGCTACCAATGACTTGCTCAGCATCTTGAAACAAATTTGCAAGATATTTATTCATCCTTTTGCTAATTTCTTCAGAAATTTCTTTTACATAAAGCCTTGCCCCTAACCCATTAATATTTTCTGACACATATTCTCTGATTTCTCTTATCTCATCTTTGTGAGATAAAACATCTTCAGACTCTCTAAAGATATCTTCTGATACAGAATTTATAGATATAAGGCTAAGAATGGCTCTATGAAGCTGTATTATCTTTTCTTTATATATATCTCGAAGTGCTTCAATTTCATGAGAAGAAACTAACCCTGAATGATTTTCTTGTAAATTTGATAATATTGCATCTAAATATTTTAGCCTTTTTGCGCTATCTGTATAGCAACTGATATCTTCAGTTAATTCTCCGCGCCGAATTTTAATATTAGCTAATTTTAAAAATACTTCAGACAACTTTATTATATGTGGGTTCGAGAGTTCTATTCTATATAGACTCCGCAACTGCTCTGATAGAAGCTTCTCAAAGGTGCATAATGCTTCGATGTCAGAGTTACTAATTGCAGAATCAGATGGTAATTCTGATTCTTGTGGTGTTGTTCCTTCAAAAAAATCTTGTGACTGAGTCGATTGAGATGGATTGAATCCTACTCCAGTACTAGACCTACTCAAATCATCTTGTGAGCTTTCTTGTGAGCTTTCTTGTGAGCCACTTACTGGAAGTTGCTTGAATCGTTTGTAACTGGGTATCATTTTTCTACCAACAATATTATACAAGAACACTTATAGTAACAAAATACAACCTCAGGTCAAGTAAATATTTGATTGCTTAACGCTATTGTTCAATAACTATAGGTAAAAGTCTAAGAAACAACTTTGGCTAGTGCCATAATTTCACAACCCCTAGAACGTTTTATATTTTATTTTCTGTCCTATTAACTTCTCTAACTCAAGAGAATAGACATTTGACTTGTTCCATCTTAATCATTGAGATAACCCTAGCAAAACCCCATTCGTAGCCATCTAAATCCCTTACACTGCAAAAACGATCTCCCCAAAAGCTATCTTCAGGAATCATTACAGACTCACCACCATACTTTATAGCTTTGCCATATATCTCATCTGGATCTTCACAATATACATAAAACATTGACGAAGGAGAAATACCTGAGATTTTTGGTGTCTTGTTTGAAGAACCATATACTCCCTCTGGGCTAAACATTAAATAAACCTCCTGTTTCCTCATGGAAACATGCTCCACTGTGCCTTTCTCATTACGTGAAATCTTTTCTAAAACAAATCCAAAAGCATCTTCATAAAATGCTATAGATTTCTCTGTATCTCCTACAGTTAAATACAAACTGAGTTGGGGTATATTATCTGGCTTAAACATAGTCTTTCTCCATTGATTTTAATTATTAATTACTAATTTTTTAAATGTGGGTGCTAAATCTGGCTAAAGATCCCTCTAAAACCATATCTTATAACTTTATTTCTAATTTACCCCAAAACTCATGCCCTCTACTCTTGCTCTTTTGGGCTATACTCATATCACATCCTATACTAACAACACTAGGGACCCTAAAAATGCTAACATGAGTCCCAATATTATATTTTCTATCCTTAATAGAACTATCAACCCAGCTGGAATCTATAGATTTCATGTTTGTTTTCCTTCTGATAACATTTGAGATCCCAGCATGAATATCATACACAATAGACCCCCAACTGACGTTTTGCTTATATCTAGCAGATGTTGAAAAATTCCCCCAAACACCCGCTAACTTTTGCATCTCGCTTTTATTTTGCACAGATATAGGCATAGTAATGCTATCATAGGAAACTCCAATTTTAGGAAAAATCGTAAACTCATCATTTAAATCCCACCTATACCCCAAATCTACAGCTCCTTTTATTACAGCTACGCTGTTTTTACTATCTTCTCCTACGCAGCTCAGTTTCCCATAACCATAAGCACCATAACAATCTCCAAATATCTCATGTCCTAACTCTGCCCTTCCATATAAAGAAAACATATGCATATTCGCTGATGTTTTACTACTATCACCAGAAGTTTCTTTTACCTTCGCCTCAGCGTAAGACCTTGTATAGGCCAGTCCAATAATATTGTTAGCTTGCGTTTTTACATCCCACCCCAAACTAAACCCACTATGATTACCACTCACATTTGATGCCCCAGAAGAGCTAGATTTACAACTACTTTTTCCTACAAATCCCTTAACCCAAAAATTATCATTGTGATATCTCCTATCACCGCTAGAAACAGAAGTTTCAGTCCCAATATCTGCCATTCTATGTTTAAAAATATAACCACTAACATCTAGCATGCTATGAATTACATTCTCCATATTTGTAAGCTTCCTACCAGCAAAAGCCATCTTCGCTTTAAACATCGCAAGTTCCTCCGGGGTCCAAACGCGAGGTGCTTGGCTTCGCATACTATAAACAGGACGATTTATAACATTCTCTGTCATTATTGCCTTTTCCTCATCGTTCATACCACCACCACGAGACCTCATATCCTTAATTGTAGCTGACTGACTCTTATCTATTATATCTTTGGCAGCGTTGACAATAGCTGCATCCTGAGCTACACCTCCCCTATCTGGATGAGAATAAAGTTGCCTCCTCCACTCAGCCTTATTTAACTCTCCTTGAGGAGTAGACATCCTTAATACCATGTCAAAGACTTTTGAATAATGGGGCACATTACTAGAACGACGCAGCAAAGCAGAAGAAGCAAAACTCTCTGAAGAAGCTAGAAGAAAAAACGAGAATAAAATTCTTAGAAAAACACGAAAACCAACTAACATTATAACAATCTCAACATCCTTACCAACTAGTAAAAATAGTAAACCATAGCTATCACTAATGTCAACGCCTTTTACTTAAGGTTGTTAAATTTTTCGAGTGAGTGTTTGGACAAAACAAATACTCAAGCATCTTCATAAAAACATCTTTCTTCCTAATGCACCAGAAAGTATAAGTTTCACTGGACCACCTAAGATCTCCATATCACTTTTATTTAACGGTTCTTCTAAACTATGTACAAAAGCTATATAATCTACACCTTCTAGAAATAAGCTCTTTGTAACATATATTATGGATTTTAGTTGCTCACTATTTATTGTTCTCCTAACGATTGTCGAATTCTTCAGATTATAGTTTATATCTCGCATATTCTCGCCAAGATATTTGCTTATTAGATTTTGCCTGTAAGCCCCAGACTCAAGATTAATAATGTCATTTTTCTTAGCTCTATATAACACTATATCTTCTAATTGAAAATACTCCTTTATATCAGACATTACTGATAATATCCTAGATTCATAAGTTTCGTAATCGTCTGGCTAAACCGGTCTATTAAGTATCATTTGTAGGTGGTAGTATGATTTATATAAATAAAAACATGTTACCAATATGCCAAGAAAAAAGAGTAGAATATCAGATGAGGTAAAAGCTTC
>JAGOJE010000113.1 GCA_017995275.1 Rickettsiaceae bacterium
GTTCCATAGCGCAAGTGAAATATTAGCGAATGCCCGAGATCATATAATCAACAGAATCTCAAATAGGAATGTTGACAGTTGCAAACAGTCAAACGCACCCCAAAATTTATCTAAAGATGAACAATGGGCGGTTAAGGTTTTAATGGATTTAAAAGTCGGTGACCTTACAGAGGATCCCAATGAACAATCTAAAGTCGCCAAAACTGATAACAATTCTCCTTATCATTCAGAGCATATTATAGGTAAAGCAGGTCATACTGAGGTTCTCGGAGAGTGTCATGATACTCATCATTAAACCAACCTTTTTTTAATCAATTAAATGTACTGCCTGCTGATATGTTACAGTGAATTGGTATCTACTTTATCTCCTCGGCGAGTGTCGCCCCGGCTCTGCGGGCGGGTGACAGTCTTGCTATTTCCGCCAAGGTACTCAATAGATACCTATCATACAGAGGAGGAGGGGTCTGAAACGAGCAATCTAATTTTCTTTAAGTTTCTTGGGCCAGATTCTAGCACATGCGCTGATACTGACTCTGAAAGTTTGATGTCAGTCCCTTTTTGAGGAACATGCCCAATGCGACTTAAGATTAAGCCGCCTATGGTATCGCATTCATCTGTTTCATCTTTTATACGAATGTTTAGCAGATTTTCAACCTCTTCTATTTCGACTCTGCCATCTGCTATAATCTCTTTCCCTGCTCGAATTATCTTATATTTAGGGTCGTCCTTAGCGTCATGTTCGTCTTCTATTTTTCCAACAAGAGCTTCAATTATATCTTCTATAGTAGCTATTCCATCTGTCCCACCATATTCATCTACTACTATTGCTATATGAGTGCGTGTTTTTTGCATTTCTGTCAGAAGGTCTATCAACTTCATTGAAGGAGCCGCAACAATAGGGCTTCGCATTATTTTTTTGATACTAAAATTCTTTTTTGCGACCATATCTTTGAAAAGGTCCTTTATATGAATAAACCCTATTATATTATCTAAATTATCCTCATATACCAAAGTCCTAGTATGATTTTTACCAAGGAGCTTTTCATTGAGCTCATTCACATTTGTGGTGCTACTTACGGCAAAAATGTCTGATCGCGGTATCATTACATCTTCTACTGTTTTATTGCAGAAGTTAATGAAGTTATTAAGTATGGATTTTTCTTTGCTAGATATATCATTAAATTTAGAATGCAAATCCTTTATGGCTTCATGCGCCTTTTTATCTATTTCAGATTCTTTGCTAGGCAGTAGTGATATGACTTTTGAAATATAAGATCCAAACATCTTGGAAACTTTGTTTAGCAGAGACTTACTCTGCATGCTGGGCTCACTGGGTTTAGTATTTGGCATATAACATATCTTAAGTTAGTAAGGTGAATTTATAGAGAAATGATTTAAAATTTTCACTTCTAAATTTTCCATATCTCTTGCATTTTTTTCCCCGGCTTCATGGTCAAAGCCTATGAGGTGGAGCAGTCCATGTACTAGAAGGTGAGTAAAATGTTCGTAAAAACCTATACTTTTACTTTCTAGTTCTATAACTTCATACCCAAATGCAAGGTCACCAAGGTAATTATAATGTCTAGATGGTTTAAATTCAAGGGCATTATTAGGATCTATAGTAACAAAAGGAAAAGAAAGTACATTAGTTGGCTTATTTTTGCCACGGTAATTTGTATTCAATTCTTGCATTTCTTCGTTGTCTGTAAGTAATATAGCTATTTCAACCTCTGTTATTTCTGAAAAATTTGGCATCAGAGAAATAGTGTGTTTTATTATATTCTTTACTGATCTTGAGTTAATATCTTTATGCTTCCTCCAAGCTGGGGATCGCTTTATTATTTCTGCTGTTATTTTCATTGGAAAATATAATAATTTAAGAAGTTACGGATTATATAGAAGTTTTTGGGTTTTGTCAGCAGGAAGATAAAACCTAGACTTATAGTAGGAAATAGTTTATAAAGAACTATCAATTAATTATTAGAGTTTTTAATGTCTTTAAATGTAAAATCGCATAAACATGATTTATTATTTATTCCTCTTGGCGGGTCTAATGAAATAGGAATAAATGTAAATTTATACCATTATAATGGTAAATGGTTGATGGTAGATTGTGGTAGTGGATTTGCTGATCAATATCTGCCGGGTGTTGATATTTTAGTGGCTGACCTTAGCTTTATAGCAAAGCATAAGAAAGATATAGTCGGGCTTGTTTTAACCCATGCCCATGAAGATCACCTTGGTGGAATACAATATTTGTGGGATGAAATAGAATGTCCAATTTATGCAACTACTTTCACTGCAAATTTCCTGAAAATAAGGTTGTCTGAATATTCTATGAGCAAAAAGCTCAAAATATATGATGTGAAGCCTGGTAGTAAAATAGATTTGGCGCCGTTCTCTATAGAAATGGTCCCTCTTACCCACTCAGCCCCAGAAATGCAAGCTTTAATGATTAGAACAGAAGTAGGTAACATATTCCATACTGGGGATTGGAAATTTGATCCTGACCCTATAATTGGCAAGCCGTCAGATGAGGAATTGATAAAGAAATATGGTGATGAGGGTATATTGGCCCTTGTTTGTGATTCTACTAACGTATTTAGTCATGGCTCTTCTGGGTCAGAGGGGGAGCTTCGAAAAAGCCTAAAAGATCTAATAGCGGGTTGTAAAAAAATGGTTGTGGCTACTACTTTTGCCTCTAACCTTGCAAGGCTTGATACTCTAATACATGCGGGTATTTCAGCTGGAAGGAAGATAGTCCTCGCCGGAAGATCTATGCATAGAATGTTAGAAGCAGCCCAGACAAGTGGTTATTTAGGGGATGTTAATTCTATAATAGATGAAAGAGCTGTTGGAAATTATCGTAGGGAGGAGCTGCTTGTGATAGCAACCGGATGTCAAGGGGAGCCTATGGCCGCGACTTCTAAAATGGCTGAAGGTATTCATAGGAACATACGTCTTGCAAAGGGGGACACTGTTATCTTTTCATCAAAGATCATCCCAGGTAATGAGACAAGCATATATCGTATGTTTAATTTATTTGTAAGAAATGGTGTAGAAGTCATTACAGAACGTGATCATTTTGTGCATGTTTCGGGTCACCCAGCTATTGATGAGTTAAAAAGGATGTATGAGTTGATTCGTCCTAAAATTGCAATACCAGTGCATGGAGAGCCTGTTCATTTGCATGAACATGTGAAAATAGCAAGATCTTACGGAGTGCAATATCCAATAGAAGTAAAAAATGGTAGCGTTGTTGATTTAAATCCATCTGACCCTAAAATAGTGGCTGAAGTTAAGACTGGCTATTTTGGAGTGGACGGTGGCTATTTAATACCTACAGATTCACCAATTTTCCGTATGAGAAGAAAAATCCGTAATGATGGGGTTGTGGTAGTTGCTATAGCTCTCTCTAAAGAGGGGAAACTTGTTACAAAGCCTGTAATTAGCGCTCCTGGAGTTCTTGATCATGAAGAAGATGCGTTATTAATTAAGGATATAGTGGAAGAGCTTTATGAAGCCCTATGCCATGCTAGCGCTGCAAGGAGTAAGAAGGAAGATTTGGATCAAGTCGCAAAGTCATGCGTTCGTAGGATAATAAAAAGCGAAATAGGAAAATCTCCTGTGGTGATAGTTAGTCCTATCAGAGTTTAGAGGAGTAATCGTGGTGCGGTTAGTCTGTTGCTATCTGGCGTGGGAACTATCTTATGCTAGATAAGCATGATCTAGCAGGGATAATATATTAGTTGCTATTTCCATCAGGAGTCTTTCATCAATATCTTTCATGATCAATTCTACTCTGTACCTTTGATTTGATAATTCACATAATTTTTCCAAAACACTCATTTTGGCCTCAAAAAAACATACCGTATTTTGGTTTTTTACAAAGTTTTCTATTATCAACATAATGACCTCGTTTTTTGTTCACTATAATGCGCCCATGGTTGGAGAATATAAGAAAAATGATGTAAGGTCGATAAGGCCTGATTGCCTAATATATTGATTTAAGTAAAAAATACTTAGATGGATTTTTGGGTAAAACTTCGGGCGCACTGTTGCCGCGTGTAAAGGTCAACTAATTCGTTGACAGATTTTGATATGTCGCTTGTGAATAGATATTTCATAAAAAAACGCGCCACCAAATATTTAGTAGCGCGTTTTGTATTTATTTAAAGATCAAATTATATTTAGATTATTTTTTTTCTTCAGAAGAGGCTTTTTCTCCAGAAGATTTGTCTTCTGAACTTGCAGC
>JAGOJE010000114.1 GCA_017995275.1 Rickettsiaceae bacterium
TGTCCCATTAATAGACAGAATAATGAAAATAGTTAGAGGTGATTAGTAGGATCCTGACCTGCTAAATGTATTTCATCATTAAATCCACCAATCCCAGAAAGAGCCTGCAAATCGCACACTAAAAGCGGAGAGCCTGGCCCAATACTACTATATTGAGATGGATGTTTCAAAAAATAAGCCAATTCTGGATCTTCCATATGAATATTAGAAACTACATTACCTTCATGATCTTTAATCACCATAAATCTATCAGTAAAATCAACCACAGAAGTCCTAACGCCAGATGCTATTTCCTGATCCTGTTGAGAATAAATTTCTTTTAAGTGAGCACAAGATGAAAGCTGTTTTTCGCTACAATGACTATCTAAACAATAATTGTTTTCAACTCTATATAAGTAAATATTATCCATCTTGCTCTCTATTTCAAATGCTTTTAATATGATATCAGTCATCTTCCACTCAGGACATGTCATCATATAAAGCTTATTTCCATAATGTTCTAAAACAAACTTAGCCGCAAATGAGTGGAACATAACGGAAATTCTATTATGTATAACGCCATGAAAAGTTTCATTCGCCCTATTAATACCAGTATGAGTGGAAAAACAAGAATTAGTGGATGTTCCGATCGTCATAAACATCTCTACAGAAGATTGATTGCTATTATCTAATTTTGATATTTCTTTATTACTCATAAATGCAACCCATAAGTCAGTATTTAGATAACTAAAAAACTCTAAAGCGGGTCCGAAAGCATATATTCCTCCATCATTCCCCTTTCCTTGCATATTACTCTTTGTGAACTCGTCCCATATAATCTTATTAGCCGCATTAACTTTAGTGACAGAAAAATATAATCCATCTTCTTGTTTTAAAGAATATGTTTCATCATATATTTGAAATGGCTGATAGCAGTGAGAAAGAGAGGATATTATTTCGGAAGAGCTTTGATTCGTTAGCATATCATTTATCTCACCAAATGCTTCCAGGGCACTCAAATCCTTAAATTTTGGATCTATTGCAACAGCTTCCTTAAATTCCTTATATATACAGGAAGCAAATAAACGCATCCCATCTGCTCCCTTTGCTTCTATTATTCTATGCCAGAAAGCCTTTGCCACTTCGGGACATTCTAAAATTCTTTCGATAGGTAATTCCACACCAAAAAAATTCATCAGTGAATATATCTCTGAAGATTGAAAAGAGGTCACTATCTTTTCAATCAAATCAGTAGAAGGAATAAGCTTCGACATCAAAAACATGCCTCTAGAGAAAGATGAATCATATTCACAAGAATTAGAAAGACAGAGTTCGTAATATTTCATGAACTCAAAGAACTTTTCATCTCCTTTTTTTATCTCAGAAAGCCTTTTGAATGATGCGGTGAAACCATCAATAGAAATTACGCTACACTCTATGCCACTTCTGCCAGTTATAATCGATTGATCATAGATAATATATTCTACATTAGCCAAAGCCTCTTCTACATTAGAATATTTTTCTACAGCATCATAAAAAAACTTGCCTACAGACCCCTTAGGTAAAATCCTATCATTCCTCTCAAAACACCCATCATTCTCAGCAAAATATTTTCTTGCCCCTTCTTTGAAATCACTACTACAATAATCACTTGCCAAGAGATTTTGGCTATTGAATAATATGTTCAAATCTTGATTAAATGTAAGAGGCCTCTCTGATTGCAATTCTTGTAAAAACAGCTCGAAAGAACCAGCAACACGACTTTTTAAGAAATAGAAAAAGGAAAAATCAACCGTAATCATATAGAGCTTCAAAAAATGTTAATAACGCGGGATTGTATACTGATGATTAATTTTTGTCAATAGATGAGGAGCCTTTTTCACTCGACCAAGATTAATTCAATTACACTCTTCGTAATTCAATAATTGCTTTGAGTATGCGACGACGTAATTTGCAATTTTCATCAAACAGTAGGCGAAGATCAAAATTGATAAAGTACTAGGAGTCTCTTGATTTAAGCAGCGGAGCGTATGATAATACGTGAGCAGCGCAAAATTCAAGTAGCGACGACGTAATTTGCAATTTTCATCAAGCCCTGGCCCAGTTTTTGGAAATTGAAACATCTACCACCATCGGCACATCTAATTTAACTACATTTTCCATAGCATTTTTGATGATTTTGGATACAACAGCTACATCTTCTTCTTTTACTTCGAAAATTAGCTCGTCGTGAACTTGAAGTAGCATTGTGGCGTCTATGGCGGAGTTAGAAAGTGCTTTATCCACAGCTATCATTGCCATTTTTGCGATATCTGCCGCTGAAGATTGTATTGGAGCATTAATAGCAGCGCGCTCAATAAAGCTTCTTGTTGCGTAGTTAGAGTCACTTATGTGAGGCAAATTGCATTTTCTTTTGAAAACATTTTCCACGTAATGCATTTTATGAGCGAATGCTTTGGTATCTGCCATATATTTTTCTATACCAGGATATTCTTGAAAATAATTTTCTATATATTTTGCTGCTTCTTTAGATGTTATTCCAAGTTGCTTTGCAAGGCCAAAAGCACTTATGCCATATATTATGCCAAAATTTATTGCCTTTGCTTTACGCCTCATGTCTTTTGTTACCATTTCAACTGGCATCTTGAATACACCGCTTGCAGTTATCGCATGAATATCGTCACCTCTTTTAAATGCCTCTTTCATCGGCTCTATATTGGCAATTGCGGCTACTATTCTAAGCTCCACCTGTGAATAGTCAGCAGAAAGAAGTAAATATCCTGGTTTTGCTATAAATGCCTCTCTTATTTTTGCTCCATCTGCTGTTCTTATTGGGATATTTTGCAGATTTGGCTCATGAGAGCTAAGCCTGCCAGTGGAAGTACCATTTTGTATAAAATGAGTATGAATCCTTCCAGTATCTGCATTTATCTGATTTTGAAGAGCGTCCGTATAAGTGTTTTTAAGTTTTGTTATCATGCGCCATCTTATTAGATGGTCTGCAATTTCATATCCAGCTTCGCTCAAATGTTCCAAAATTTCTATACCAGTAGAAAAAGTTTTAGATTTGCTAGACATCTTCCCTGCTGGAAGTTTCATTTTTTCAAATAAAATTTCGCCAAGCTGCTTGGGCGATGCTACATTGAACTCAACACCACAAATTTCAAATATTTTTTTCTCTAAAATATCTATCTCAATCGCAAATTCACCTGACATTTTTTGCAAAATATCTTTATCAACTAAAATTCCAGCTTTTTCCATTTTCGCTAAAATGAAAGACAATGGAAGATCAATATCATTATACAATCCCATTGCGTTATTTTCATAAAGCTTGTTTTTTAGCTCTTCATATTTATCTACAAAAGAAACTCCTCCTTTGATCCAAAAGTCTTCAGGAGGTTGAGCTACACCGGCAGACAGAACATAATTCATCAAAGATAAATCCTCGAATGAAATAAAATCTTCGTCTCTAATACCATATTTAGATACAATCTTAATCAAGTTCTTTAGATTAGTTGTAATCTTCTTTACTGATCTATCCCTAAAGATATCTAAAAGCTGAGCACAATCTTTAAACTCTATATTAGAAGAAGCATCTCCAGATGAAATAATCAATTCTTCAGATTCCAAATATATAGACATAAATCCTGAGGAATTAGCAAATTCTACCACCTGAGCTACCGTGGATTTTTTTTCTAAAGTCTGCTGTTTAGGCGCTGTTTCTAAATCCATACCAAATAGCTTTTCAGCCCTTGAAAGAAGAGACTTGAACCCATATTCTGAAATGAATTTTATTAGATCTTCTCTTTTTGGCATCGTCCAAGAGGTTTTCTCAAGAGTTACATCTAAATCCATTTTTAGACCGACAAGCTCCCACGATAATAAAGCTTTATCTTTTGAAGATTCTATAGCCTCGCGCCTTTTAGTCTGTTGAATCTCGCTAGATCTATTTATAACTTCATGGAAAGAACCAAATTGCCTAAGCAAATCCGCAGCTGTTTTGGGGCCTATGCTTGGAACGCCAGGTATATTATCTGAACTATCACCAATAAGAGCCAAAGCGTCACGGACCTTATCCGGAGCCACCCCAAATTTATCCATCACATCTTGAGGGGTTATATATTTTGCTTTCATAGCATCGTAGAAGGCAATGTTATCTGACATTAACTGGAGCAAGTCCTTATCGGAAGAAACAATAACACATTTACGCCCCTGCGAAG
>JAGOJE010000003.1 GCA_017995275.1 Rickettsiaceae bacterium
CCCAGCAATTGGAATTGCAAATAACATGCCTATTATGCCAAATATATGACCACAGGCTAGTACAGAAAAAATAATCCATAATGGATGAAGGCCAATTTTATTCCCTATGATTCTAGGAGTAAGCGCGCCCCCCTCAATTAAAGAACCCGAGGCATATATCATTATAAGATAAATCAACTTCGCAGATGCTCCAAAATCTAGATATCCTATTGTAATTGAAATAGCAAAAGAAACTAGGAAACCTATAAAAGGTAGAATTATTAAAAACCCAGAAATAAAACCCATTAATAATGCAAGGTCCATACCAAGAATAGAAAGCATTATTGAATAATATAGAGACATGAAAATACACACCCTAAACTGCCCCCTCATATAAGCAGAGAGCAATTTATCCACATCCCTCAAAAATTTGTTAAATATCGAAAGATATTCATCCGGCAATATATCACTTTTAGATTCAAGCTTTTGTGGCCAATCTTTAAGCAAATAAAATAATATTACAGGAACAAGAACTATAGTAATAACAATGGTCGCAAGTTTTGATGTATAAGCCGTAAGCCCCGCAACACCAGAAGATATATTCGTGGAAATAGAAGTAAGAATATTATATATCTCATCATCTATTTTTATAGAGAAATCTGGACTTAGATATTTTATTTTTCTGGAGATAAAAGGAGATATATTTTCCTGAATATAATCCCTATAATGCGGCATTTTCGATAAGAAAATAGAAGCTTGTTTATATACCATTGGCACAAATATCACACAAAGACATATTATTCCAAATATAACCAAACAGACTGTCAACATTATAAGAAAGTTTCTATTAATTCCAAATTTTGCAGAAGCACCATCCACAGCTGGGTGAAGTATATAGGCTATTATTGCCGCTATGAAAAATGGCATAACGGCAGCCTCAAGGGCGAAAGCCGCATAAAATGCTAGTGAAATTAATATCGCAAACGTTAAGAAATTCTTCATAATAAAACATTTTAATAATGGTATCTATTCAGCTCCATGCAACTGTCACACCGGACAGGCTGAGCAAGGCGCGGCCGAAGACCCTAGGCAACCAGTTTAATAACCAGTCCGAAGGACTCTTATTATAAAGAGCCGCAAAACGACTGGATTGTAGTGCTGGACCCCTGATCAAGGCTCGCGAAACTCACCGGTCCGGGGTGACATACTCGCCAAGGAACTGAAATAGCACCTAACAGATACATATATTAGCACGAATCGCTAAAATTGCCAAAGATAAATCCTAGATTTAGAGACTTTTTTATTTGCAGCACCAAGGGAATCCACCACTCTTCTCCTTTGTAAGAGTTCGAGGAGGAGGAGCTGCGGCAACAGCAGCCTCCGACACTTTTAATGCTGGCACTTCTACTTCTAGCGCTTTTACAAGAGGCGAAACAACAGCCTTATCTGATTCTTCTGTCTTGTCAGAAAAGTGAATTTTTTCTTTAGGCTCTATTCCCCTTTTCCCCTTCAGCGCTAATAAGTCAGGCCTATCTTTTAACCCTTCTTCCCACATTTTATTGACCTGCGCCTTCTTAAGCTTAACTGGCACTTTTCCATAAACATTAGAAAAGCGCGCATTTAACGCAACCAGATAGTCTCCTGTAATATGATGTGGTATAAGGTCACATGCAGTTTGATGACTGTAATTCTCGGCTGCAGGATCTATACGAGCTTCCTTTAATAAGTCACAAATATTAAGATAGGGAAAAAACGCCACCCACCCCTTCTCACACTTCGCACCAGCCACTGCATAATGCAAAGCAGTTTCACCATTTGCATCCGTCGCAGTAACAAAAGATGAAAAATCTCTTTCACTCATATTTGATGGATTGGAAAGCAACCACTCAACTATTTCCCTGTCACCCTTTCCAGATGCTATGTGAAGAACCGTTGCATCATTCTCATCCCTTACATTCATATCGGCACCTCTTGTAAGCAGAAATTCACAAGAGTCTTTATCAGAATTTCCAACAGCCCTCACAAGCAAGGGAGTATCTTTACCACCTATATTGACAATTGCATTTACATCACCCCCGCTTTCCAAGAAATCCTGGTAATCAGATAATTTTAAAAAAGAATTTTTATCATAAGTTTTAGACATATGTTATCACCATAATTATATTAATATAATGTATATGATGGCATATCACGCAAAAAAAGGGAAAGATATTTATAATGTCAAATGACATTAATATAATTTACTAAAAACATAGTGATAATAATGAAACAACATCACCTTTTAGCGTTGCGCCTTAAAAATGGGACCTGAGCCATTATGAAGATAGCAGTTATTGGAACAGCCCCAAAAACCTTAAAATTTACCCAAGTATTTTCAGAAAAATTACGCCATACTATTTCGTTAATTATAGCCATAGCGATAAAATAGAAAGCAAATCTCCTAGATAAAATGATCCAATATATATTCCTCATAGAAAATGTACCATGTAATATATTTTTTAGAAGAGGCTTTTTCCTTATTACTCCAAACATTAAAGTTGCCGCAAAAACTGAATATACTAAAGTAGGCTTCATTTTTATATAAGAAGAATCTCCGCTGAGCAAAGTAATACTACCAGATGCGAGAAGAAGGCCACCAGAGATTAAAAGTGGCATCGAGATTCTTTTATCAATCGTATAACTGATTATTAAGGAAACAACAGTAACCACCACCATCCAAAGTGTAGCAACAAAAATATTCGCCTGTTTGTAAGTTGCAAAAAATACAATTATCGGGCCGAATTCAAGCAATAATTTCATAATATAAAAACCTATTTACTAGCCTTAGCAGCGCGACCTCTTCGCACAAAACTAGAACCCAGTAATATCACAAGCAAAGTAGAAACATAAGCTATAACCTGCATACCAGTGGGCTTTGCTTCGTAACCCACAAGTATTTTCAAAATCTTCCCAGCCATTCCATCATCAGTTACAAAAGATGAACTATCCCACAAAACATTTCTATAGCTATCTAATAATCCAACAGAAGATAATATCCCCACCGCTTCAGAAGCAAGGCCTGCAGAAATAAAAGATAACATAAAAAAGGATATTTTAAAAATATATCTACCAGCCCATTTTAAAAGCCCTATATAAAGAGCCCATCCACAAAGAGAGCCAGATAATATCCCAATACCAATACCTGCAACATAATTTTGCCCCTCTATGCCAACAGACCGAGCTATACTATATAAAAACAAAACTATCTCCGAACCTTCGCGGAAAATAGTACCCGAGATTAACAAAGTCAACATAACTTTACTAGCTCGCGACTCGTCTAAATCTAATATTATTGCATCTACCTTATTCTTTATTATCTCTTTTGGATTATTCACCCATATTGCAGTAGCAACAAGTAGTGCAACAGTAATGAATATTACAGAAGCATCGAAAATCTCATCCCCTATACCATGAAAAGATCTATTCAGTAATCTTGTGAAAAATGCTAAAAAAGATGCCCCGACCACTCCTATCATAATTCCAGCAACAACGTAGTAGAGACGGTTAGCCAAGCCACGGGTGGCAGCAAGAATAACCCCTAAAAGTAAGGATATTTCTAAAAATTCTCTAAAAATTACTATAGCTACTTTTAACATCTAACCTAACCAATTACTTCACATTCAAAATACCCTGAGCAGTATCTTCATGAAACTCCCCAAAAAACTTATACTCACCAGGAGAAAGAGGCGCAATAGTCACTATTATATGCGAATGAGGCGCTATAATCTTTTCACGATGCAAATCATGGCTCTCAAATTCCTCAACAGAATCGTCATCATTATAGATAACAAGTTTTATCTTATGACCCGAAGGAACATCCACCACACTTGGATGAAAAACATGATCGACGATTTTTACTTGCACTTCAAAAACATCATCTTTTGCCAAAGCAGCAGAAAAAATAAATAATGAAACGACAATAGATAGTATATATTTCATATGATCCCCAAATATTCGCTTGCGATTATAATGGTTTATTAAAATCATGCAACCTTTTACTACTCATCCTCTTCTTTCTTTTTTCGTTCTTCTGGCTCAACCGGTCTTGGAGAATCAGCTCCTGAAGGTTTTTGGTTTTCATCTTTCTTATCTTCCTCATTTTTCTTTTCTTTGGGATCCGTTTCACCTTGCTTTAAGATATGCCTTGAGAACGCCTCCCTAAAACTAATATTTTCATTAGATTTACTATCTGTACTACCCAAAACAATTTTTATATCTTCAATTGAAACTGAAGGTTCGGCGCTTGGTTTAGGCGCATTTTTTATTTCTTCCTCTGACAAAAGTTGAGATTTTGGCTTTGTAATTTTCTTCATACCAACTTCTACATTGCCAAGTCCTTTTATTTTGCTAACATCTCCAGTAATTCTTTCTCCTTTTTTAAAGGCCTCTATCGCAGCTTTCCTTTTATCGGCTTTTTGCTGTTCTGGAGTTTTAACCTCAGCTACTACAGTTTTTTCTACTCCATCTGAAACGGAAGACCCGCTAGATTTCGTCACTACAGTTTTTTCTACTCCATCTGGAACAAGAGGCAAGACTGGTCTTGTCTCCTCATTTTTATCTTTAAAGAGATTCTCCAATTTTTTATGCCCTTCTTGAACTTTAGCGAATCTTGAAGCAGCAAAATCTTCCAATCCTTTGCTTACCTTTTCTTGTAATTCATCTACATTTTTCTTGAAATTCTCTATTTTTTGATCTAAATGCAAGCTAGAATCTGCCTTTTTACCATCAGCGGAACGCTCCAAGAGCTCTTTAGGCCTTTCGGCTTTTTTCTTGGCCACTTCAGTTGCCATAGATTTATGAAGTTCAAGATCCTTTTCTTTTCTACCTTCTATCTTTTCTTTTAATTGATCTATATGGTCTTTTATACCCTCTCTATTATCATCAAACATTTTTGTCATTGATTGTCTTAGTTGCCTATAATCTTCAGAAACTATATAGGCTCCTTTAAGCGCATCTTTAACCTTCTTGGCCTCTTTAATTTTTTCATCATAAGCATTCTCTAAAGATAATTTTTCTTCTTTAGTTAGACTTTCAATATAAGGCTTCTTCAATTGAGTCTCTTTTAAAACTTCTAATTTATCGATAGAAGATTGTACGTCTCTAGATAATATATCTTCATATCCTTTTTTATCCTTATCATTTAAGAGATTTATTTCTTTAGGTTTACTTACAGAATTTATTTTATGTATCATCTCTATAGATTTTATTTCAGCTTCAGATAAGGCTCCATCAGATGACTTAGGGACTTTTTTGCCCTTAGACTTAATAACTTCTCCCACATTTTTTACTTTATCAGGAGAGGCATCTTTATGTATCTTTTTACCTTCTTTAAATTTTTTAATCTCTGTTCCTTTTGGATCAATCACTCCCTCTACATATTCCTTAGACATTTTTGCAAATTTTTCACGACTTTCATGATTTTGGTGACTTTCTAACTCTTTCATCAAAGAACTACGTGCCGCAATTAAAATCCTTTCTTCAGAAGCAGAAGGATATTTTTCTTTTAATTCTTGAGTTTTAATTTTGAACATTTCTTTCATATCTTCTTCTGTAGGATTAAAGGATTTTCTTGTTCCAGACAGAACTTCCATTTCAGCAATTTGACGCTGCGAAGGCAACTCGCCAGAGTCCAGAATTTGCTTCATAATACTAGTAAGCGCAGATATGTCTTTAGACAAAGATTTAACATCATTTATCATGTCAGACAATCCACCGCTTTTTACGAAAGAAGCTACCTCTTTTATAGCACTTCTATATTCACTTACTCCTGTTCTAAGCTTATCATCAATAGGTTTCAACCATTTGTGGTTATCAACTATTTTAGTATGTAATTTTTCTGCAACCACTGTAGCTTTTTCAAGTTTTTTAGATAATTTGTTACCAACTTTACCAGCAAATCTTGAAACGTCTTTTGATCCACGTTTAACCAAGCCAATGGCATCATCCTTTCTATCAGAAACAATATTAATTGCGTATTTTTTGCTAGCTCCAACAAGTTGGATAGTACCAACTGTTTTCTTTTTAACAGCTTTGTAATCCGATGATATACTTTGCAACACTTTTGAGAGAACTTTGCTTTTACGACCTTTGCTAGAAGTTTTTGCGAAGAGTTTCTTCCTTTGTTCAATTTTATTGGCAATAGTTTCAGCGCCTCTTTTTATATTACCACCAACAAATGATGAGGCTTCACCAACTACCTTATATGCACCCGATGCCAAAGAAGCACCACCATTCCACACCTTTTTTCCTTCTGCTGAAGCTTTTTCTCTTGCCGCTTTAACACCTTCAACAACATTCTTACCTAATGCTACAGCTCCTTTTTGTGCTTTTTTAGCTGTTTCCTTAGCGGCTTCAACCCCCTCGCTTGCTACCTTACTGACTTTTTTAGCGGCCTCCTTAGCCTTAGCCATACCTTCTTCACTTGCTTTTGAGACTGTCTCTCCTGCTGCTTTCGCTTTTCGTTTAGTGAAATCAACACCTTTAGCAACCCCTGCTCGTGCTTTTTCTGCACCCTTAACGACTGCTTTTGCTGCCTCACTTTTCACCACTTTTTCTTTAATGTCCGAAGCTGCTTTACTGGCTTCTGAAGCTTTTCGTTTTGTGAAATCAACGCCTTTAGCAAACCCTGCTCGTGCTTTTTCTGCGCCCTTAACGACCGCTTTTGCTGCCTTGCTTTCTACAACTTTTTTCTTCATTGTCGATGCTTTTTCTGAAACTGCTTTTCCTGCAGCCGATGCTTTTTCTGAAACTGCCTTACTTGCAGCCGATGCTTTTTCTGAAACTGCCTTACTTGCAGCCGATGCTTTTTCTGAAACTTTTCCTTTAACCTCTGAAGCTGTTTTAGATACCGCAGCGGATGCTACTTTTGCTTTTTCTGAAACTGCCTTACTTGTAGCAATTGCAGCTTTTCCTACCCCACTCTCAGCCGTAGCTTTAGCTGCTGTTGATAACTGATGTGATATCTCTTTTCCTGCTGCTGAAGCTTTTGCGGAGACTGCTGCTCCAACTGTTTTTGCCATTTTAGCTGCACCAGCTGCTACTGCTGGTGCTTTTTCTGCAACTTCCTTACCCGCTGCAATTGCAGCTTTTCCTAGTGATACGTTACTTTTTGCTACCTGACTCAACACCCCTTTCCCAACTGCTGTTGCACCGGCTACTCCAACTTCTTTTGCCACTTTAGCTGCACCAATTACCGCACCTTTTACCTTACCATGTGATGCCATAGCATCAGTTACTGTTTTCTTTGCGTCTCCAAAAGAAGGCATTTTTCTAGCACCCTCAGCTTTAGGAACGTCTTCATCAAATTTTGGTAATTTTTTAGATGCATATTCACTTACTTCCTTAATCGAGTTAATTCCTGGAATCTCATCAATCTTATCACTTACCTTACCCTTCAAGTAACTTCCAACCTCTGACATACCACCTCTACGCGCGCTAATACTAACACCTAAAGCAGTATTGAAAGCGCCACTTACTACAGAAGATGCAACTCCCTTAAATAAATTATTACCACCACTGTCACTACCAGGTTTTAGATCCATCGAAGCAGTAAGCGCTCCAACTATAGAAGTAACAAATGGCACTACTCCCTTCGCCATTCTAGAGAGTAAATAAAAGGATATTGAAGATCCCATTAAAGTTAAATAAGACCCGCTAGCTCCACGCGTAAGTACTCCATTATCGGCCTCTGGAACGTAGAACGGAATACCTGGAAGGAATTCTAACTTTATAGGCGTCATCTCAAGCACAAAAACTCCGATATTTATTTTGAACGAAAAGACGAATGGAATCCATATATTCCAGCAACTTTTGACAACCGCATGCTGAAGCTGCATGGTCATTACGTCATTAATTAAAAGCACAAAGACAAGCAATATCGTAGGATAAATTGCTGCATTGAATATTGCAGAAAGCCAATTGCTAAATAAGTTGGACGTCCTCTTAAAGAGCATGAAAGTTATAAATATAGGGGCCATTGAAATAAGAATACACATCATAATAAATGACATTATATATTCAGTAACAATTGAAGTTAGCAGGAAGAAATAATCTATCACTCCTTTAATAACTATAAACCCAAATATGAATAGACCGTTGTATACCTGTAAAAGTTCTACTATTAAATTTCCCCATAAGCTCATATCAAGGAATTTAGCAAATATAAAATCCATAAAACCGAACATATTGTTACTACTGCTAGTACCCAAAACATTGTTCATCAAATATGCCCCACCATTAATGAAAGCATTGAAGAAGTATTCATTAAAAATAACCCAGCTATTTTCACTAAACAAAGCAACAATAATTGCGATTTTTATTAATCTATTTACTATATCCGATACTTTAATCTCCACAGCTCCCAAAAGGAAAAACAATGCATATAGCACTACATAAAGATTAAGCATAGCAAAGGCTATAGTCCTAAATCCGCCATCTCTAGTAAAGTTCATATATATTATAGATGCTGTATTCGTAACAGTTTTAACAATAGGCGAAACTATATCATTCATAACAAAACTAGAAATAGTAGTATCACCCGTATAATTTGCATAATATATTTTTAAGTTCCCTCTGATATCCTGGTTACCTTCATTCCTAACTCTGATCCATAAATTACCAGAACTTGGTGCAAACACTTCATTATTTTGCATAACTCTGGTAATACTAACATCTGGATTCTGATCTGGACTAGATGACGATACTGCATATTCTATTACAACCCCCTGCACATCCGCGATAACGTTACCATCACCTATTTCTACTTCCATTATGTAACGTCCAAGATGCATATAGTTCAAGCTAACAGATGACATAGTTGAAAGTGGTGGGGGCGTAGAATTTGCCAAAGATGTCATATCTTGAGTAAAATTTGAGAACATATTAGCTATATTCCAACTGGTAGAAAAATCTAGCCATCCATCGTTTGCAGCTATAACAGAAAAGAAACTCTGTCCTGTAACAGCGCTATCGCTAAAAGATTGATTCTCATTCTTTACGACTACTCCTCCTATCGTTATAGCCATACCTCTTCCAAGGTCATAATAACAAGCTGAACTAGGATATCCCGTTGTGCTACTTGCACATCTATTCATAGCATATGATGTAAAGCCGGCCATACCAAGTGGGAATAAAGCCATATTACCATTTTGGAAAGTAATAGAAGATGTACAGTTAGCAACTGGTGCAAAACTGGCGCTATTACATACAGCAGAAGGCTGCAAATACAAAATTGCATTATCCTGAAATTTTGAACTTGTATATACATAAGTATAATTAGGAGAATAAGTTAAATTATCAGGATCAATAGTTGAGGGATATCCAGTTGTATTAAAGAAATCACCACTACTTATTAGGCTTATATTTACAGTTTGCCCCTTCCTTACAAAGGCCCTAGTAGAAGCTGATATTTGAGAAAAATAGGCATTTAGATCATTCATAATAGATTTTACATCCGGAGTGTGCCCAGCATCTGTTAGCTGATATTGACCAGATTGATAATTTGGAAGAGAACCAACACCATAACTACCTTGAAATGTATCAAACGTAGATATCCACTGATTTTGGGAAAATGAATAGAATTTCGTAATAACTTGAGGCCTTAGAAACCTTGGGTCTATCCTATAGAGCACTCTCATTTTTATTGGAAGTCTGTATAAACTAGAAAGGTCCCAAGCAAATTTAATAGATTTTCCTCGATCGACACTAACCCCAGCACTTGTCCATTTATCAAGACCAGATGATAGACTTACTGTAATATTATTTCTTTTAAGAGGGGAAAAATCTGGTGCGGGAATACATCCCATCCATTTACTATCATAAAAATGGTTGATCCACTGCATAGAAAATGCGTTACCAGCAACAGAAAAACTGATAATCAACGACAGTAAAAATCTAACCAAAATATTATTTATCATTCCAATTTCTTATCATTTTATTTTTTACTCATAAGTGTTGCAATAACGTAGTCCTTAACGGCTTTATCATCACCTCCCTTGCCTTGTTTTTTAGCATCTGCACTCAAATCTTTATATATCTTATCAAACTCCTTATCCCCGGAGGACTTTCCTTTTTGCAATTTGTCAACACGATTGCCTATATCTTCCCTTACCTTTCCCTCTATTTTATTGGTTATAGAAGCTGCTTCTTTCTCCAACTTCACTTTTTTCGCTGCGTCTCCTTTTTTCGCTTCACCAAGCTTTTCGGAAAGTTTAATATCCTCTAGCTCGTTTGAAATAGACCCTAGTTTTATACCATCCATCATTCCAGTCTTTTGAGCCTGAATTTTTTCCATCCATTGAACTTGAGGGTCATTCATTCTATTCCGTGATTCCTCCAGGCTCTTTAGTATTTTATTCATATCAAACTCTTTAGAAGCAGCTTTTACTGGCTCTGCCGGTCTTACTTCATCAGCCTTTGGAGATGCTGCAGCGCTTGCTTTGACGGCCTCTGCTGACATTACCTCATTAACCTTTGGAGGTTCCTTGGCTGCTTTTTCTTTTGCCTCTTTTTCTTTTGCCTCTTTTTCCTTGGCTGCTTTTTCTTTTGCCTCTTTTTCCTTAGCTGCTTTTTCTTCTGAGGCTTTTGCTGCAGCTTGTGAATCTTGACTCATTTGCTCTAATCTTACCCCCTGAGCTCTAACAGAGGCTAAAGCCATCAAAAGCGGATCATCACTAACTCTAGGTTGAGGGGGGGTGCTTCTAAGTGAGCCTAAATCATTAGCAGAAGGACTTCCACTTGTGCTTTGAGAAGCAGGACTACTTAACGCTCCATCCTTACCAGAAGGTAACTGCGCACCACCAACAGATAGATTGTCCATTTTAGTATTAGTGGAATTGTCACCTCCCGCTCCTGCTGCTGGTGTTCCTGCCGCTGGTGTTCCTGCCGCTGGTGTTCCTGCCGCTGGCGTTCCTGCTGCTGGTGTTCCTGCTGCTGGTGTTGCTCCTGCTCCTGCCGCTGGTGTTGCTCCTTTTGCCGCTCCTGCTGCTGGTGTTCCTGCTGCTGGCGTTCCTGCTGCTGGCGTTCCCGCTGCTGCTGCTCCGACTCCTGCTGCTGGCGTTCCTGCTGCTGCTCCGACTCCTGCTGCTGGCGTTCCTGCTCCTGCTGCTGGCGCTCCTGCCGCTGCTGCTGGTGTTGCTCCCGCTCCTGCTGCTGGCGTTGCTCCTGCCGCTGGGGCTGCTCCTTTTGCTGCTCCTGCTGCTGGCGTTGCTGCCCCTGCTCCTCCCATTTTTTTGGAAATGAAATCTTCTATTTTTGATTTTGCTTCTCCAGCTTCGGTAGGTAACTTTCCACCGTTTTTTAAGAATTTTCCACCAACCTGAAGCCCTCTTAGACCAAGTCCAAGGGAACGATTAGCAATACCTTGGAAATTAGGCATAGCTTTTTTCAGCCCAGTGGCATTTATCATGGCATTTGCCATACCGGCACCAGCACCTGTAGCACTAGCAGCACCACCAGAAGCATTTGTTAACCTCTTAGTTAGTTTACTAGCAAAATCTGGATAACCATATAAACAGAATGAAACCATACCAAGCTGCACTATATATTGGAAATTCATTCCAAGCACGCTTGATCTATAATCATATCCCCATGGGGCGAACCAATATATACAGAACATTGGCGCCCCATGCATTCCTGGAATTGGTAATAATGATTTAGACGGGATACCAAATGGTATTGCACATTTCCAACAAACGCTAAAATTTAATAAATTATCTAAAATCATTTCAAATAGCTGCGTTAACACAATAACACCCGCTAAAAGGACGACGGGTTCCATCATGAATCTAAATATAGCCTTTACCCAAGCATCAAATAAAGAGCGAGTTTTCTCAAATAAAATAAAAGTTATGAATATAGGAGCAAGACTGAGCATAAATGCATTAGCAACAAATGCCATCAGATAAGTTGCTATTGCGCGGACAATCGTCATCAAGAAGACAATTAAGAAAAAGAATAATACGAAGAAGTAAAAAACACCTGAAAATCCAAAAGAAAATAAAGCAAGATATTGCAGGGACAGAATCTTACCCAAAAATATATTTGTCATTATATCTTCAAGAAACATGAAAGGATTGTTCAAATGACCTTGAGAATCATATAGGTTATAACCTTGTATATTACTTATTATTTGATCTACAAAAATCGTGACCATAGGATATACAGTATCATGAAAAAATACGAATGTTGAACCATTGAGTAGCCCCGCTACAAAACCCAATCTTATAAATCTTATTACCAAATCTTCTGCTGTTATCTTTACTATGCCTACAGTAAACATCAAAGCAAAAACAGTTACATAAAGTGTCATTAATGCTTTTACATAAAGGAAGAAATCAAAACATTTAGACTTATCATCCAAGTTATAACATGTCATATTTTTGAACATAGTCATACTGGTGTTCATAATCACACTACGTATCTTAATGAGAAGAGGAGTTAAAATATCGCCATTGAATGACACCCTAGCAGAAGCACTTAAAACATCCAAATTATATTGACCAGTACTGTTTTGATAATCCCCTGCCGCATTCTCCACAATCATCCACAACAAACCGTCTGTAGTTGATGTAAATTGAGTTTTATATTGCCCACCTCCTGCATTTTGAAAATCCATAACTTGAGCATTTGCTATGTCATCTGCAGTAGGAGTCTCACCATCTGGCAATATAACATATTTTAGCCCCCCTCTATTTACCCCATCAGAGCCAGTAAAACTTTGACCATGATACCTTACGCATTTATCTTGCTGTATTTTAAGTACATAACCACCAGTGTTTTTTGATGGATCCCCAGTAGTGTTATTTAACAATCTATATTGCAAATATTGAGTAGATGCATATGGACTAGAAGTGCTAAGTATAGTTCCCGATGCATCACCAGCAGAGATGGAGGCAAAACAATATCCCGCATTCCCAGGAACGCAACTTGAGGTAGACTGCGCGCCAAGATTCGAAGCTGAAGTCGGCTGCAAGTTACTATCAAATCTATACAATAGCGCTGTAGCTGTATTTGCCGAATACCAAAATTTTGACGTTGTTAGAGGAGTAAAACTGAAAAACGATTGATTGCCACCCAAACTTTGAAATCCACGTTTAGGAGCATTATTAGAATAACCAGAATTCAAATCTGGATCAATGCGCACAGTTACATTATCAATAACGTTACCACTATCACCGCAAGCATCACCTGATCTAAAAAGGTTTTCCCAATGTGGTGCTCCACAGCGCCCCTGATTCCAACATCTGTTAGCTTCGTTATTATGATAGCACTTATTATGAGTGTGCACATTAGTATCACGTCCATATATAGCACAAAAACCATCAACATCTCCCAGACATACATAATCTGAAATAGCTCCTTCATAAACCCACATATTACATGTATCAGAAGTTCTACAACTACAATAATTGTTACATACATTCGCATATGCACTTTTAAGAACAACAGAAGAACTGCCCGAATCCGTATAACTATCATCACCATTAAATGGGGGAATATTATTACAATTTCCTCCTTCAAAATTAGTTGTTCCACTTGCATTAACATCACACACAGGATATGGATAATATAATATCAGATCATTCAGATCTGTAGAGTAATTTACAAGACTAGTACTATCAACATAAGGCTGTAAAAATGATCCCATTTCTGTATGTACCTTCCAAAAAAATCTAGTACTTACTTTACAATAAGCAGACATGCTACAACTAGCAGCATAAGTATACTGACCACTTGGAAAAGATGTGTAGAGGCCGCATACTGGGCTGTAAGAAGTGTTACCAGGACTACAATCTGCATTTATATCACTACCAGTAACTGCACTATGATATGAAACAGGCACAGTATATTGTGGCTGTATCTGTACAAGAATTTGATCATTCAAATCAATTTGAGCAATATTTGCCCAATTACCATTTTTTGCATCAAGAACTATGGTTAGAAATTCATCACTCCCTATAGTAGGTATAAATATAGGATCAGTAGTGTTTCCATAATTCCCACCATTTGCTGAATATTTCTCCGGGTTATAAGCAGGTAATTTTGCCTTACATAATTTCACAGTACCAGAAATCTGCATATGTACTGGGATATTTGCCGAAATTCGAACTCCTGTTGAATACCAATTACCATATGTTGTAACTCCAGTATTAGGATTATAGCCCATTCCATTAGAGTTTAATATAAAACCGCTACTAACAACATCATAGCTACCACCGCTGGCATCTCTTGATGCATACCTACGCACACATCCCAAATTTAAAGACCCTATAAGAGTAGATATTAGGAAGGATAGAACTAATATCCCTAAACATATTCCACCAACTTTAAGTCCAACTCCTCCAAACTTTTTCGCTAACACCTCGCTCATATCACCCCCCCTTGCCCCCTGTAGAAGAAGCATCTTTAGCCCCTCCTCCACTAGAATCATTACCGCCACCGGCTCCTTCACCGCCACCGGCTCCGTCGCCGCCACCAGCTCCGTCGCCACCACCTCCACCTGCGCCATCCATCTTTATTCCAGTCCTATTTTGTATGGACTTCAGAATATCTTGTTTTACACTTTCTCCCCTTGTAATAACAGCTTCTCCAACATACTTCGCAACATCTATGACTGCATTTACCAACATTTTCGCACTAACAGTCACGCCTCCAAGGCTTGGGCCACCACTAAGCTCTGCGGCAAGAGATTGAACAGTATCTGCAAATTCATATAATATTAAAGATATAAACATCAACATAAACATATTTATTGTTGTCTGCATTGGGTTCACTGGCAATACAAATGATACATATGTAAAGACAAGAGATAAAGTCATCCAAAAATTGCCCAAATAATAGTCTGCAAAGGAATAAGCGAGACTCATCTTACACGTATCATCATTCCCATCAGTATAACCAAGCCTATAAATATTATACTTTTGACTAACCAGACCAGTTGCAGATGACATAGAATATGTTTCTGTTACGAATGAACATCCTTCGTACATAAAGTGATCAAATACATTTACTATGATAGCTAAGAATCCTAAAACAATCATCGGCTGCAAGGATATTCCAAACACATATTTTAGCCAAGCTTCAAAATATGGTTTCGTGCTTTTAAATAAAACCATAGGAACGAAAATTGGAGCAATATAAACAAGAGCATAAAGTGTAATTAGAGAAACAAGAAATACACTAACTACACTTAATGTAATAGAAAGGAAAATAAGCAGAAATAGTATACCAAATATTGCTACCATGATATTTCCTCCACAGAAAAATCCATGCATCAACATAATAAAGGAAAATATAGAACCACTCGTAGCATCATCAGCTGACTGAATGAAAGGAATCTGAGTCAAAAAAGATGAAAGATTTACCTTCAGTGGTCGCTTTGAAAATTTTATAGGATTTACAGTCTGGTTACTATCAGTTAAATTTCTACTCTTTATTAAAGTAACACCACTATCTGCCTTCGGCTCTGCAAGCCCCCATGCGAGTTTCATACCCATATAATGGGATATCCTACAATCTATAGAGTCCCAAATTGCATAATATCCACGTCCTTCTGGGTAGTCTGATTCTTGAAACACACAAAGCCCACTAGAATTTCCAGAATTGAAAACTATAGATGCAAAACCTGTCATTGTTTGCTTTAAAATTGGTAAAACAAAGTCAACTACTCCATTTTGTCTTGCATAATTATTATTTAGATAAGGAATAGGAGCAAGTCCAACAGAAAAATAACCCACTAATATAATTTTTACTAGGAACATCACCCCGGAGGATGTTTTCATTTCAACTTCACCCATTAAAATCTTTAGACCAAAAAATATTACATATAAGGTGAGGGCAACCATGACAGTTTGTCTCAATGCATTTTGGAAATTAGCAAAAATGTTTAGTAGGTCAAGATCCACGCCATTAGTTGTAGGACAATGATATGTGTTGATATAGAAAATTCTGTCTAAAGTATCAGATAAACATTGGTATGTAATACCACTAAAATTAAATAAGGACATACTATAATTTAAATCCGAATCAAAACACGACCTTCCAGAAGCAGAACATCTTCCC
>JAGOJE010000004.1 GCA_017995275.1 Rickettsiaceae bacterium
GTGCTAGAAGAAGTAACGGGCTGAGATACTAATTATAATATCTCAGCATTTGCTTCAGCGTCTAGCATCTTTACAAGATCATCAGCTGAATATTTTTTTTCAGTTATAGAAACCTCGGATTTGAAAATTTCATCCACGGCCTTATTTTCAAGAACGACACCAGAAAGCATTTCTAGAGCATCTCTATTTTTCTTATAATATTCGAATACTTTTTCTTCCTGACCAGGATAATTTCTTGCCTCAGCAAAAATTGCAGATCTTAGATCTTCGTTCTCAACTTTTATTCCTTTAGCTCTAGCATAAGCAGAGAGCATCATTCCTATTTTTACGCGGCGAGCAGAAACCTTCTTGTAATATTTATCGAGTTCTTCCTCTGTCTTGTTTTGAAGATCAGGATCCTCATGCTTTGCTGCTTCAGTTTGGATTTTTATATTTCTATATTCATGATCCAACATATTTTCAGGAGCGTCAAAATCCAGAAGAGATTCTAATTTGTCAAAAAGTTTCATCCTCATGAAGGTGTTGATATCATTCCTATATCTTGTTTCCTTCATTCTTTTTATACCTTCTTCCAAATCTGCCATATCTTTAAATCCTAAAGATACTGCAAACTCATCATTTATCTCTAATTTTTCAGGTTTTTTTACAGAATGTACTTTAACTTCGAATTTTGAATCTTTGCCAGCAAGATTAGCAGCCTGGTATTTTTCAGGGAATTTTACATTCACCGTTACTTCATCGCCAGCTTTCACACCAATTAATTGATCCTCGAAACCTGGAATAAACATTTTGCTTCCAAGCACAAGTTCATGCCCTTCAGCTTTGCCACCTTCAAATTCCACGCCATCTACTGAACCTACAAAATCTATCACTACCTTGTCACCATCCGCGGCCTTAGAGCCTTTCTTCGCTTCAGCAAATTTCTGACTTCCCCTTGATACTAATTTGATACCATCTTCAATATCTTGTTTTGTTATATCAAGAGTTGGTTTTGTTATTTTGATTTTCTTAAAATCTGGCATTGTAATTTTTGGCATGATATAGCATTTTAAAGAAAATTCGACATCCTTACCAGGTTCAGACTTCACATCTTCAATAATGGGTTGCCCTACAAGATCAAGTTTATTATCCTTAATTACAGAACCTACAGCAACGCGAGCCTCGCTTGATATAACATCCATTCTCACAGATTCGCCATATTTTTTCTGTATAATTGAGACTGGAACTTTACCAACTCTAAAACCAGGAAGTTTGGCTGTTTTAGCTATTTCAGCAAGTTCTTTATTT
This sequence comes from Rickettsiaceae bacterium, assembly GCA_017995275.1. Lineage (GTDB taxonomy): Bacteria > Pseudomonadota > Alphaproteobacteria > Rickettsiales > Rickettsiaceae > JAGOJE01. The sequence continues at coordinate 1,288 of JAGOJE010000004.1, forward strand.
GTTTTTGTATCTATATCTTTTGATGGGATAGTTACTTTAAAATGCCTTTCTAACCCTTCATTCTTTGTTTCTGTAAATTTCATGATGGCAACTCTAAATCTGCTTGAGAATCGAATATATGGTGCGGGTGGAGGGACTTGAACCCCCACGCCTCGCGGCGTTAGAACCTAAATCTAGTGCGTCTACCAGTTTCGCCACACCCGCTTAAGATTAAGGTCATAAATTCATATAACCAAAAATCCTGTTCAACGCATGATAATACACATTATAAAGTCTTTGTAAATGAGAAATTTGTGTGTATTCGTTGATTTTATGTGCTAATCCTGACAAAAGCCCAAATTCTGCTACCTCTATATAGCTGTGTAGAAACCTCGCATCAGAAGTTCCACCACTAGCACTATAAGCGCAAGGAACATTGGTTTGTTCATAAATGACACTCCTTAATATTTCGGTGAAACTAGATGGTTTAGACAAAAATGGCATAGCCGAAATTTTATATTCTAACTCGTAGGAATTTGTACAAAGTTCTATAGTCTTTCTCAAAAGATCTAGTAAACTTTGCTCATTGTGATTCTTGTTAAATCTGATATTGAATTTAGCTGAAGCCATAGATGGAATGATATTAGTAGAATTATTTCCAACATCTATAGAAGTTATCTCAAGATTTGATGGTTCAAAGATCTCATCCCCATTATCAAGCTGTAAATCTATAAGCGATTTTAGTACTTTTATAATCGTTGAATTTGGATTATCTGCGAGATTAGGATATGCAACATGCCCCTGCATGCCATGAATTCTTAGCTCAAAATTCGCACTTCCTCTGCGTCCTATTTTTATACTATCGCCAAATTTTGAAGCGCAAGTCGGCTCTCCAACTATTGCAAAGTCAGATAAATGGCCATTTTTATCCATCCACTCAACCATTGCTTTGGTTCCAAATTCGGCCTCGCCCTCCTCATCAGAAGTTATAAGAAAACAGACCGCGCTATTAGGAACAAGGTCGCCAGAAGTCACTAAATTCACGCCAGCAGCTATCATGCAGCTAAGCGCCCCCTTCATATCGACAGCTCCTCTTCCATAAATTTTGCCATCTTTTTCTAACGCTTGGAATGGATCAGAATTCCATCCATCGCCAGGTTCGACTACATCTATATGACCAGCAAGTAAAATCGACTTAAACCCCTCAGCTTTATGAGAATGAGCATATAGATTTTTCACATTATTAGGGCCAAAAGTTTTTATATATACTGTAAAGCCATAATTTTTTAAGATAGAAGCAATATGGTCTATAGATCCATCATCCTGGGGAGTTACTGAACGAAAAGATATGAGTTTTTTTAATAGATCTAGGGAATCTATCATATCATCTTTCTTCTTACCAAAACAAGCGCTACGATAAAAGAAATCAGCGAGGCAGCGCCTGTAAATATAAATATATCCTCAAATACATTATCAGCAATATTTCCACATATTCCTGATGCAGCAAGTGTTCCTATTCCACTTACGAATGAAAACAAACCTATCGAAGTTCCATATAAATTTTTTGGAGCCTTCTTGAATATCATTGTAGCAAAAGTGATTTGAGCTCCTGCTCTTTGAATCCCCCAAGCAACCAATCCAAGAAAGCAAAAAGGAAGAGGTAAGAAATCTATATTATAGAACAGAACATCAAATGCGAGTAAAGAGGCAATAGTAACAATAACCATATATTTTTCTTTACCCTTATCTATCATGTAACCAATTAATGGAGAAACTATAAACATAATTGCGTTGAATATTGCAATAGTAGAAAAATAGATTTCAGGAGAAAATCCTTCCTTTTTCAAATATACCATTATCATACCATCATTAAACCTTCCAAGGAAAAATATGAAAGCAAGAATTAATATGGGATAAATAGCCTTTGTAGACTTCTTTATATCATCAAAGCTTAAAGCTTCAGTTTTAATGTTGAATTGTGTGCGAGATGTGTCTACAAAAAATGAAGCAAAAACTGCAATAGCACACATAACACAGGCTATAATAACCATAGTATATATGTTTTCTGGATGTTTTTCAAATGTTCCCATTTTGCTAACATAAAAGCTAACAGTTAGTGGGCCCAAAACGCATCCCAAAGTTTTTGAACAATTTAATATTGCAAAAGCTATACCTTTATTTTTGGCATTTTGTCCAATAAATGCATCACGGGGACTCGCAAATAATCCGTTAGACATACGTTCCAAAATTTTTGAAGAAAAAACTGTGATAAATGAAGGAAAAAGAAGAAAGATTTTGGCCGCAAACGAAAAGAATGCAGGTACTACAAATAACATCCTTTTATTCTTCATATGGTCAAATAAGTTTCCACTAACGAATCTGAATATCATAGAAGCGAATTCAGAACCCCCCTCTATCATGCCAAATAAAAGAAGAGACATACCCATAGAGCTTGTCGCAATATCTGGTATTAAAGCCATACCGATAGTAGTAACCACCGCTAGTAAAAAATTAATTAGATATACTAAAATCATTATTTAACCGCACTTTTTATGATTTTTTTCACAAGTTTCCCATTTCTGGTTTTCTTGCCATCTAGTAGAAAGTCAGCCCCCTTTAAATCAGAGCCTATCTCTTCATTCTTACCACCAATTACATCAGACAAAAATTCCTCTGTTATAGCGTAAAATGATAGTTTGTTTTCTGGTTTCACAAAACCATGACCTTCCGATCCATATAAAACATATACTACAGGAATATTCTTTTTTCTCATAGCAGAAACTATCTGATCAGACTCTGCCTGTTTAACTCTTGGGTCGTGGGCTCCTTGTCCTATAAGCAAAGGTTTGGAGATTTTGTCTACATGATACAATGGAGAAATAGCATTCAAAGCTTCTATTTGCTCCTTGTTATCCCAAGGACCTATCCTTTTTTTGAATGTACTAAGAATAGGCTTCCAATATGGAGGAACGCTATTGACTAAGGTCATTATGCTAGATGGACCTACTATATCCACACCACAAGCAAAAACATCTGGAGTAAATGTTAGGCCCGCAAGAGTTGCATATCCACCATAACTTCCCCCCATTATTGCGACTCTTTTAGGGTCAGCTATTCCATTGTCAACAGCCCAATTCACAACATCTATAAGATCGGTATGCATTTTTTTGCCCCACTGGCCATCACCAGCATTCATAAAATGCTTGCCGAATCCAGAAGAACCACGGTAATTGACGCTAAGAACGACATACCCCCTATTTGCTAGCCACTGATGAACTGCGTTAAATCCATAATAGTCTCTAGCCCATGGCCCACCATGAACGAATAAAACCATAGGAAGTGGAGTCTTTGGATGTATACTACCGGAAACCTTCACACTATCAGGGATTGTTAAGTAACTAACAAGATCAAGCCCATCTCTTGCTTTTATAACCACTGGATTCATTGGAGAAAGTTTATAGCGAGATAACTCACTTCGACTATTGAAAAGGAATGATGTCTTTTTGCTTTCTCTGTCATAAATGTAATATTCACCAGGTTTTACATCGCCATCATAAGCTACTATCCATTTTTTATCGTCAATAGTACGAGATACTATATTCAAATCCCCAGAATTCACTTTTGATAAAATTTTGATATCCTCTTTTATAGAATCATCAAGAATCTTATATTTCATTCTTTCGTAATTACTAGCAACAGCCTGCACTTCAGATGTAACAGGATGTACAGCAAAAATTCCTATGTCAGATTTTTTATCCTCAGCTATGATTTTTTCTTTCATATTAGCTGGATTTATAATCTTAAGAGCATTAGTGTTCCTATCCCTACTATCTAGCAAATATATATTACCAGGCTCATCAAAACCTACTATATGTGTATTTGCAGTATCCTCTGATCCAACCTTCATCATTGGGTCCCATTTCCCGTCTTTCAAAATAAAGTACTCATGTTCTGATTCTTCATTTTGAAAAACACCTATACGTAGATTTAAATCTTCATCAGTAATTAAATCTGAAAATTTATTATTTTCGAATATGAGGGATTTTTTGCCGGTTTTTAAATTAAACTTATATAGATCAAAATATTTCTTATCCCTCTTATTCATTACTATTAAAATTTCGTTAGGGTGCTTATGGCTCATTCCCCCTATGGAAGCACGAGTACCAGATTTAGGGGTTAATAATGTAGTTTTATGCGATTTGATGTTATAGCTATAAATTCTAAAATTCTCATCGCCTTTATTATCTAAACCAAACAAAATATGTTCATTGTCATAGCACCAGTTGTAAGATCTTATTCCTCTACCCTTATCATTAGTAATAAGCTTTGCATCAAGGGGAGAAGTAGCATCAGCAATCCATATATTTAGAACGCCTTTGAAAGGTGCAATATATGTTATATATTTTCCATCCGGACTTAACCTTGCTGCTGTTTTGTCTGGATTTCCGAATAGGACTTTACGTGGTATTATTTCAGAAGAAGTCATTGAATCACTCGCATTTGAAATGTTGAATATAAATACTGATAATAGAAAAGGCACTATAGTTTTAAAAATTTTTAGCATTGTTATGCTCACAATTATTAGATTACTTAGGAGATAATATTGACCCTGTTTTCTAAGTCAAATTTTAAATAGTTTTTTTGTATCTTATTATGCGTGCTCTGGAACCTTGTGCTCACCAATTAGCTCAGAATTTATATCATTAATAGCTAATGGAGAATTAGCAGTATCTGGAGAAACCTCAACCCTAGCTATCTTTGAAATAGCAGTATTTTCTAATTCTTCATCCATAATTTTGGAAAAAAATTCTATAAACTCAGTTTTTCCCCATCTCTCTGCAACTTCTAGCGGGGTTTGAAAATATTCATCCTTCTCGCTATAATAATCTTTGCTTTTTTCCATCATTAATTCGCAAAGTTCTATCGGTAGACCATAGTCTACAGAATAATACATTGGGGAGTTCCCTTTATGATCTTTCCATACAGCGCCCTCTGGAAGCTCCGAAATTAAAGTCCTAAAAGTTTCAATATTATCTGGATATGGTGGCTCAAAAGGTTTAGTTTCGTTATTGGTTTCCTTATTAGTTTTCAAAGATTGATAACATTTCCAATATTGTTTTTGATAATGACCTAGTTCTGTTTTGAAACCAATAAACCACTCTCTTTGTTCTTCTGGAAAATCTTCGAAAGCCACAAATTTGACTTTGCGTTCTATTTGTTCTTCTGGAAAATCTGAGGAAAAACTGCGTTTTGACATATTACCTCTCTCAAGGCTGGAAAAATTTCCTAATAGCCTTTTTGTTGCTGTAATTCAAATCACTAGAGATTTGATATGCAGTTTTGGAAGATTCGTAAGTTACTTTTTCTATTGGTAAAAATTCTGATAAATAAGCAAGGTCTATAGTTTCTCCATTGACAATGAACTTATAAAAATCATCATCAATACTAATTCCTACATAAGGCCTTGCAATATGTTTAAACAAATTTTCTGAAAACTGCTGGTTCCTACCGGCTTTTAGCAGATCATTAGTTAAATTGTCAATAGAAAAACCTAAATTTGTACTTTTTATTAGAGCATTTAAATAAAGTGCAAAAACGAAACCCCTATAATATGGGAGTTTTTGTATATCATCATTTTTCCAAAATCCATACTTTATGGCAGAATTGCAACTATCCCTAACAGGAGATAGATAGTAATTTTTAAGCATCAAATTGCATTCATGAACAAATTCTTTTACTGGTGAATTCAAGGATCTAGCGCAACATACTGCAATTTGCGATTATGAAAGACCTCAGCAGAACTTCTGAAGCCAAGGCATTTTCTTGGCTGATTATTCATTTTTTCTGCGATATTCTCCAGAAGCCCAAGCTGAAGGCAAACTTAATCTGGTATCGCCTGAAAAATCTCCAATAATCTCTGCGTCAATTTTTATTGTAGGAGTTTTGGCATTTACAATATATGAAATAGAGTAATTTATAGCCCTGTATTTTTGCGCAAAAACGAAAGTTGGGAACAGAAGAACAACTAAACATAAGGCAAAATGCCTCATGACAACAAGCTCTCAAGTTCTGCCCATTCTCTTTTGGAAAGGCCACTATTTTCCTGCGTGACTTTTTCTCCAGCTATCATACGCTTTACAACAGCAAGACCAGTTCTAGAAAGGCTGGCTGAATGCATTCTATGTTCTTCAAATGCTTCATGAGCAAATGGCACCCATTTTTTTACTATATCAAGCATAGCTTCAGCATATACTCTAATTTCATATTGAGCATGGCCATCAGCACGCAGCGCTAAAAAATGGAATAAATTGTGTAAGTTAATCTTCCAGTACCATTCAGTATAATAATTCAGAGTCAGATTCATTCTGGCTAGTTCACGAGTGATCCCTATTTTATTCTCATCTATCACATTGCCATTTTCATCTTCATTCATCATATCTATATAATGATCATAACAACCCATAGCGTCATTTTTAAGTATAGAAAGAACTCTATCTGCAACTTCTGGCGGCACAGAAGAATCGCTTCTTCCCTGACGATTTGTTTGAGATTGTGCTGCTATATTCTCTCTAGCTGGTAGGTAAAATTCGTTCCCAAGTATTGAATAACGTGCTGAATACTCATTTACACTTGCTGTACGATGACGAATCCACTGCCTTGCAACAAAGATAGGAAGTTTTATGTGGAATTTTATATCACACATTTCAAATGGAGTAGTATGTCTATGGCGCATTAGATAATTTATAAGCCCCTTGTCCTGGCTTACTTGCTTGGTGCCACGGCCGTATGAAACTCTTGCAGCTTGGACTATAGAAGAATCATCTCCCATATAGTCTATAACCCTCACAAACCCATGATCCAAAACTTTCTGAGGCTCGTAAAGAATCTTTTCAAGTTCTGGGGAGACAACCCTACGCGTTGAAAACAGTTCATCTAGATCATTATTCTGGTCCATATATCCCTCTATCCTTCCATTTCTTGAGATTCAACTTCACCTTCTTCGAAGCAAGTTTCTACTTCATCATCACATTCTTCATCATCAGAGGAATCCACGATTAAAGCTGTAGACACTACTTTTTCATCATCCGCAGTTTTAAACAGGATCACACCACTAGTACTACGACCAGTAGCCCTAACGCTATCTAACTTACAACGTATTAGCTTTCCATTATTAGTTATTAGCATAATCTCATTCGTACTTTCAACAGGAGTTGCAGAAACAACAAGCCCAGTTTTATCAGACAAAACCATATTAACTACACCGCTTCCACCACGATCTGTAATTCTATATTCATAGGCAGAACTACGCTTTCCATAGCCATTCTGAGAAATAGTAAGAATAAATTCTTCGCCCTTTAACATTTCTAAGAATTTTTCTTTTGTTATATCTTGTGGAACATCAGAATCAGAAATTTCTTCGGCTAATGCAAGTTCTATTCTTCTATCCAAAGGAACGGATAAATATGCCTCGCGCTCTTGCATTGTACATTTTATACCATGCAGAACAGTCATAGAAATAACTTCATCACCATTTGCAAGCCTCATACCACGTACACCATCTGAAGTACGACTCTTGAAGACTCTAACTGCATCAACGGGGAACCTCACGGCTTTACCATTTCTTGTTGCAAGCAATATGTGGTTCTCTTCAGAACATACCTTGACTGCAACTAAACGATCGCCTTCATCCAATCTTATCGCGATTTTTCCATTTGATTGTATCTTCTTAAAGTCAGAAAGATCATTACGCCTGATGTTTCCTTGTGAAGTAGCAAACATGATATTTAGATTATCCCAATCATCCTGACTCTCTGGCATAGGCATTATGTTAGTTATTGTTTCGCCTTCTTTCAGAGGTAAAATGTTAATCATTGGGCGCCCCTTACTTTGTGGAGTCCCTAAAGGAAGCTTGTATAATTTTAGGCTGTACACTTGTCCAAAATTTGAGAAAAACAACATAGGAGTATGCGTAACGCCAACAAAAACTTGAGTCGTAATATCTTCATCCTTCATTGAAAGGCCAGACCTTCCCTTGCCACCTCTGCGCTGGGCTCTGTAAGTAGATAAAGGAACGCGTTTTATATAACCTTCCAAAGTTACAGTTACAACCATTTCTTCGCGTGGTATTAGATCTTCACTATCATGCTCGAACTCGCCTTCTTCTATAGTTGTAAGGCGATCTGATGCATAGGTTTCCCTTATTTTACCAAGTTCTTCTTTTACTATAGATAGCAAACGCTCCCTAGAAGCGAGTATATCTAGATAATCTTTGATTTCTATTGATAGCTCCTGCAAGTCGCTTTCTATCTTATCCTTTTCCATAGCGGTAAGACGTTGCAAACGCATCTCTAAAATAGCCTTTGCCTGCACTTCGCTAAAGTAACATTTGCCATCATCTGCTATTGTAGCTTGGTCATCCACCAATTTAATAAGACTTAGAATATCATCAGCAGGCCAACCACGAGCAATCAAATTGTCTTTTGCTTCATTAGGATCTTTTGCTGCCCTTATTATGCGAATAACTTCATCAATATTACTCACAGCTATTCTAAGGCCAACTAAAATATGTGCACGATCCCTAGCTTTATTTAAAAGATATATAGTACGTTTAGTTATTACTTCTTCGCGGAAAGATACAAAAGATGCTATAACATCTTTTAAATTCATCACCTTTGGAAGGCCGTGATCAAGGGCTAACATATTAACGCCAAAACTTGTCTGAAGTTGAGTGTAACTATATAGCTGATTTAATATAACATCTGCATAAGCGTCGCGTTTTACTTCAACAACAACACGTACTCCAATTTTGTTTGACTCATCACGAAGATCACTAATTCCTTCAACTTTTTTCTCTCTAACAAGATCAGCAATTTTTTCTACTAATTTGGCTTTATTTACCATATATGGTATTTCAGTAATTATTATGGCTTGTCTTCCACCATTATCCTCTATATGAGCCTTTCCTCTTATTAAAATACTACCACGACCAGTGTGATAAGCAGACCTTATACCAGAAGAGCCCAAAATCATCGCGCCAGTCGGAAAATCTGGCCCCTTTATATGATTCATCAATTCTTCAATAGTTACATCTGGATTATCAACATAATTGCAACAAGCATCCAAAACTTCCCCAAGGTTATGTGGTGGAATGTTTGTCGCCATACCAACAGCAATACCACCAGCGCCATTGACTAGTAAATTAGGGAACATAGCTGGAAGCACTACAGGTTCAGATTCTGAACCATCATAGTTTGGCTGGAAACCAACTGTTTCTTTATCTATATCTTCAAGAAGTGTATGTGTTATTTTTGCAAGGCGAGATTCCGTATAACGCATAGCAGCTGGCGCATCACCATCCATAGAACCAAAGTTACCCTGCCCATCGATTAGGGGGGCTCTAAGGCTAAAGTCCTGTGCCATTCTGACCAAAGAGTCATAGACAGCTCCATCACCATGTGGGTGGTATTTACCTATCACGTCACCGACTATTCTTGCAGATTTACGATGCGGCCTTCCAGCGTAATATCCAGACTCATACATTGAGTATAATATACGCCTATGAACGGGTTTTAACCCATCTCTCGCATCAGGTATAGCGCGGCTAACAATCACGCTCATAGCATAATCGAGGTAGGAGGTTTGCATTTCCTCTTCTACACTCACAGGAATCAGTTCTTCATTATTTATCACTTGCTTCACTCGCGTTTTGTACAATTGAAACAAACTATCCCAAATAGTAAAATTTTTCAAGTAAATTTAAGATGGGGGTGTTGACAGAAAGATTCTATTGGATTATCATGAAAATTTGGAAAGAATTACATATATGGTAAATATACAACCATTACCAAACAAACAATTTTACATTCATATTTCAACAAATGGTAGAGTTAGCATACCCTCAGCTCTGCGCAAAGCAATTATGATCAAAGATGGTGATGTCATGCTAGCAAGTTTGGAAAAGGGAGGAACAATAAAACTCCAACCAATTCGCCACGCAATACAGGAAGCTAGAGAAAAAATTTCCCAATACTTTACTGCTAATGAGCTAATGCACGATCTTAAAGAACTAAGAAAAATAGACGTGGCTAAAAATGACTAACAAAACCCAAGATGGCCCTTGCCTTAAAATTTTAGACAGTTCAGCAATTATTGCACTAATATTTGAAGAATCGGGCCATGAAATTGCGTGTGATGCACTTAGTAATGCAATAATGTCCAGTATCAACTACTGCGAAGTAATATCGATTCTGAGCCAAAAAATACCGCTGGAAGAAATAAAGCCTATCCTACAGAAACTCATCACAAAAGTTATAGAATTTGATGAAGAAGATGCCTTCCTTTGCGGAGCTCTGCATCAAAAAACAAGAGAATACGGACTATCTCTTGGAGATAGAGCTTGTATATCGTTAGGAGAAAAACTCAATGTACCAGTCTATACAGCCGATAGGATCTGGGAGAAAGTTCAGAAATACACAAAAACGCCAATAATCATAATTAGGTAAAAGTTATAAAAGCCTAATCCATAAGCCAATATTTGCTACTGGCTTTTAGGTAAGAATATCCAGTAAAGATTGTGAGGAACACAGTAATCCATAGCATTAGCTGGCCTATAGAATCAAGAGATTCTATACCAGAAGCCTTTGACCCTAGAAGTAGCACTGTAAGAGCAGCCATTTGCATAAAGGTTTTTAATTTTGCTATATTAGAAACAGGAACACTTACTTTTACTCCAGCAAGAAATTCTCTAAGTCCAGCAACCGTAAATTCCCTAACCATTATGAGCACACAAGGAATTTCCCCAGCTCTATCGAATTTCACGAGCATTATCAGCACGCTACCCACAAGCAATTTATCTGCTATTGGGTCTAACATAATACCAAATTTAGACTGCAGATTATATTTTCTTGCAATATATCCATCTAGAAAATCAGTAACTCCAGCAAGTACAAATAGCAAAGCGGCAATCTGATGAGCGAATATTCTATCCTCAAAATAAAAAGTAAGGATTATTATAGGTATCACTAATATACGAAGACCTGTAAGTATGTTTGGAATTTTTTTGTTCATATACATCTTATTAAAAACACTACTAATGTATCACAAAGAGTCTTTATGTAAAGCCAGAAATATCTTTCTGGCCGTAGATTTGCCTATGGTTTGTATATTTTCTAATTCTTCTACCGATGCATTCTTGATTGCTTCAACAGAACCGAATGAGTGAAGGAGATCTTTTTTCCTCTTTTCTCCTATACCATCTATATCATCCAATGTAGAAGATCTTATAGATTTAGATCTACGTTTTCTATGACTTTTTATTGCAAAATTATGAGCCTCATCACGCAGGATTTGCAGATATTTCATCACTTTTTCATCTTTGCTTATGGTAAAGACGTCCCTACCAACCATATGAAATTGCTCGACTCCCGCATTTCTATCTGGCCCCTTAGACATACAAACAAATGGGATAAAGCAATTCATTTTATTCATCACAGATTGTACAGTAGACATATGTCCACGGCCACCATCTATTATCATAAGAGTTGGTTTTGAGCCGGGATCTTTTATTATTTTCTCGAGTCTACGTCTCATTACTTCTGCTAGCATTCCATAATCATCACCTCCAGTTTCTGATGTGGATTCTAAATTATAGCATCTGTATCTTTTCTTCAAGAAGCCCTCTCTACTGGCGACAACCATAGCTCCTACTGCATATTTTCCCATTATGTGACTATTGTCGTATATTTCTATAATTTCTGGAGTATTCTGCAAACCAAATATACTACATATCTCAGAAAAAATCTGATTCTGTTTGATTTTTCCTTTCATTTTTTCGTGCAATGACTTACTGAGCGAATCATCAAATGATTTAATAATCTGAGATTTCGCTCCTTTAATTGGGTGTGAAATTTTAACTCCGCTATGCCAATTTTCAAAATCACTACTAGATACTTCATGACTTAATAATATCTCACTTGGGACCTCTTTGTTTTGGTAAAATTGATCTAAAAAACCCGTTATTATTTCTGAGTCAGAACTATCAGATGTTCCTTCAACAAAATATATATGATTGCCGTAATATTGGCCATTTCTGTAAATTGCTACAAGAATTGCAGATATATCCCCATCTCGCTGCATAGAGATTACATCGGCATCTTTTAATATATCAGAAAAAGAACCAAATTTCATTTGAACATAGCTTAGAGCCTTAATACGATCTCTAATTTTTGCTGCTTCTTCATATTTCATATCCGCGCTCAAGATCTCCATTTTTGCCGATAGATGTTCTTGCAACTGTTTTGTTTTGCCAGATAAAAAATTTTCTACTTCACTTACAAGTTCGTCATAATCTTCCTTAGATATTTTGTCTACACAAGGAGCATGGCATCTTTTAATTTGATATTGTAAACAAGGGCGTTTTCTTGTGGAAAAATAATTATCGCTACATGATCTTAATTTGAAGATCTTTTGCAGCTCAGATAATGTAGCATCGACATCTGCATTAGAAGCAAACGGGCCAAAAGCCAAGCCTTCAGGAACTGTTTTGCTTCTTTGCTTTATGACATAAGGAAATGGGTGATTTGCCTTTAATACTACATAAGGAAACGATTTATCATCTTTGAGTAAGATATTAAATTTAGGTTGATGATGTTTTATTAGCCTTGCTTCAAGTAGTAAAGCTTCTGATTCAGACTGGGTTACTATATGCTCTATTTTCTCTGCGAAAGAAACCATTTTTTTTAGGCGCAACTCTAAATCGGGACGGATATAATAAGACACACGTTGCTTTAAATTTTTTGCTTTACCAACATATAAAACCTCTCCTTTAGGAGATAAAAATTTATAAACTCCAGGGAGAGATGGCAATTTAGTAACTAACTGATTCAAATCAGACATATTTTCACAACCACAGTAATCACAAAGAAACTTGCGAAAGATAAAATTTTAAGCTAGATTCTCGGAGTAATCTGAAACTTAAACAGTATGAATAGCACCCCTTTCTCTTTTACTAAAGAAAATCTTACAAAAGTCCAAGAGATTTTATCACATTACCCACCAAAACGCCAGCATAGTGCTATACTTCCTCTACTAGATTTAGCACAAAGGCAAAATGAAGGATATTTAAATCAGCAGATTATTGAATATGTTGCTGATATTATTTCTATGCCTTACGTGCGGGCTTATGAAGTTGCAACATTTTATACTATGTTGAATCTAGAGCCGGTAGGTAAGTATCACATACAGATATGCGGCACCCCACCATGTTGGCTTAGAGGAGCAAAAGATATAATAGAAGCTTGCAGAAAAGAGCTTCATATAGATCTTGGCCAAACAACAGAGGATGGAATCTTTTCTCTTTCCGAAGTTGAATGTGTTGGTGCATGTGTTAATGCGCCAGTTGTCCAAATAAATGATGATTATTACGAAGATATTTCGGTGGATATAATGAAGGATATCCTTATAAAACTAAAAGCTGGTAAAAAAATAAAAATAGGATCCCAAATAGGAAGGCAAAATTCTGCTCCTATAGGCTACGGAGGGGAAAAATGATTGATCCCAAAGATAGAATCTTCACCAATTTATATGGAGATAAAGGTCATGATTTAAAAAGTGCCATAGCAAGAGGAGATTGGGATAACACTAAAGAAATTTTATCTCTAGGAAGGGATTTGATAATAGAAAAAGTCAAGAAGTCTGGTCTTCGGGGGCGGGGCGGGGCTGGCTTCTCTACTGGCACTAAATGGTCCTTCATGCCAAAGACGAATGATAAACCTCACTATTTGATTATCAATGCTGATGAATCTGAACCAGGCACTTGTAAGGATAGAGATATATTACGGTACGAGCCTCATAAAATAATAGAGGGAGCTCTAATTGCAGCTTTTGCGACCGGTGCAAATTGCTGCTACATATATGTGAGGGGGGAGTTTTACAATGAAGCATCAAATGTAGCAAATGCTATAAAAGAAGCCTATGATGCAGGCCTTATTGGAAAAAATGCATGTAAAGCTGGTTTTGATTTCGACATCCACCTACACCGCGGTGCTGGAGCCTATATATGCGGAGAAGAAACAGCCCTACTTGAAAGTTTAGAGGGAAAGAAAGGGCAACCAAGGCTAAAACCTCCCTTCCCAGCAACTTGCGGGCTATACGGATGCCCAACAACTATAAATAACGTAGAATCCATAGCAGTTGTACCAACTATACTTCGTCGCTCACCAGAATGGTTTGCCGGCCTTGGGAAGCCGAGCTCAACGGGAACTAAAATATTTTGTATCTCTGGCCATGTAAACAGACCATGTAATGTAGAAGAAGTTATGGGAATATCTATGAGAGAATTAATAGATAAATATGCTGGTGGAGTGATCGGCGGATGGGATAATCTTAAAGCTGTAATACCTGGCGGATCATCATGCGCTTTACTACCAAAGGATTTATGTGAAAAAGCAGAAATGGATTTTGAAACTTTAAAGTCTTTGGGGTCTAGCCTTGGAACGGGTGGATTAATAGTTATGGATAACAGTACTGATATAATAAGCGTAATAGCAAGATTCAGCAAATTCTATATGAAAGAATCGTGTGGGCAATGTAGCCCATGTAGAGAAGGAACTGGGTGGATGTGGCGTATAATGCAAAGGCTCGCAAGTGGAAATGCAAAAAAGGAAGAAATAGATCAATTACTAGAACTAACCCATCATATAGAAGGTAATACTATATGCGCACTCGGGGATGCATCAGCAATGCCTATACAGGGCCTTATAAAACATTTCCGTCATGAAATAGAAGAAAGGA
>JAGOJE010000005.1 GCA_017995275.1 Rickettsiaceae bacterium
CCATGATGGCGCGCCAGTAAGTAATTGAATAATGCTGTGCGTGCACCGCCAATGTGCAGAAAACCTGTGGGTGATGGGGCAAAACGTGTGACTACCATATTGATCAATGTATAAGTTTATGAAGCATAGACAATATACCAATAAATTATTGTCAGAACAACAGATATAAGAAATGTTATCAATAATTTTAACCCGATTCTTGGATTACTTGGTGCGCTGTTGGCATGTCCTTTTTTTATTTTATCTGGCATGCGAATCCCAATAGGAAGTGCTAAAAAAATAGTAAAAACCCAAAAAATCATTAATACCAAAAGGAAAGTTATTATATTCATAAATATTCAGAAAAAATGTATAAAAAAATCACAATTACATTAACTATTTATTAATCATTTTGTGCTAAAACGCTATCGCAATTAATAATTAACCAAGAGTAAAAAGGAAATTTTATGTCTAATGTAAACAAATTGCAAGCTCCTTTTGAGAGGCTTAAACGCTATGGTATTTCACCAGATGTTTCACTCAGAAAAGCAATTATTATGCAGGCGATTTTTGATGCATGTAGTCAATCTAAAGATCGTAAAGCAAAAAAAGCTAAGGCCGAAGCCCAAAGTTGGTTACTGAGCAATAGCGATTATTTTAGACAAATTTGTTTTGAGGCGGATTTGGATCCTCGTATGGTAATGGTAATAGCTCGAGAAGAGATAATAGCAAGTAGGAAGAGGGCTAATGCTTGCAAGGCGAGTAAAGAAGTAGCAGAAGATATTTATGATATTTCTATATATTCTTTATAGTTAGGGTGAGCCAATGGTTCTTGGCTTCCCATTATAGTCTCACTAAAGATGCCATCCCAAGGGCCGGATATATAAAAACGTACAGCATAAGTGATGTCATTTATTTCTGCTCCTTTCTCTACTATTATCATTCCATTATCTAGATGTACTGAGCAATTTGGATCAATCATGGATTTGGAATTATCCAGAAAATAAATGTTTTTTCCACTAACTGCAGACATCTCTACTATCAAATCTTTTTCTATCATGTTTGATGATATTGTCACATTCTGTGTATTTGCATTGATAATTACTTTACGAGGCATACATTCCTCCCATGATATTCTCGCTTTATATGATTGTAAATCGAACTTCTAATAAGTCAATTGAGCGGAGGTGTTTTAATTTTTATTTCTATCGAATGTAATCCATTTTCTAGTTCTTCTGATAATAGTTGATAAATTAACCTATGACTCTGAACTATTGGTAAAATTTTTAAATTATGAGAGTATATAAGAATCTTTATATGTGTGATGTTATTTCTACTATTTGGATTATGGCTTGCGTGTTTGCTGCTTTCATCAGTAATTTCTAGGTAAGTTGGGGCTAGAGAATCCAAAAGTTTTTTTTCTATATTTTTTATAGTGATTTTTTTTATATTTTTTGACATTACAAAGCTCTAATTTCTTTACATATTTAATAATAAGAGATAGTATTAGTATTTAAATTTTTAGTTGCGGTTCTATGGAGTCAGTGTTAGCGCGGCTTTCTGCGATAGTTTCAAGAAATTTGGTGTCGTCAAAAAACTCGAATACCAAGAAGACATTTATCATAAAAATAATAAATTATGAAGTTCTTTCATTGATTGTGGAAAGGAAATTATTAGAAGATCTAATTGCTGAAGCAATATCTGAACTTCGTAAAAAATTATCTTCCATTACCTCTTCCTATGTTCTTGATTATGTAAATGGATATATAATATTTCTTATAGATCACAATGTTGCCGTAAGTGATGGAGAGTTCGCTTTCTCTGTATATTATACTTTGCAGTCATATATTTCAAAAATCAAAACTGGTATAATAATTGAATATAAAGTTTCTAGTTTCAATTCTTATGATTCTAACGAAGATTATCAATCAATAATCAAATCAATTTTAATAGATTTTATCAGAAGAAAAGATAGTTGTTTCTATATGCAATTTAATCCTATGGTTTTAAAACATCTTGAGTCTGATTATGAAGATGTAATAACTTTGAAAAGGGCATTGATAGAAAACACAGCATCTTTCGCCTATCAGCCTGTTATAAATAGGGTTACGGGCGAGGTGCCATACTATGAATGTTTACTTAGAATTCCAGAAGAAGGAGTAGGGAGGACTTCTGCAGGGCCATATATTGAGCTTGCTGAGAAGGTCGGAATCAACAGTATTTTAGACAAAATAGTGCTTGATATGGCTGTGGATGAGTTAAAGGCAGCTCCGGATTTAAATTTATCTGTCAATATTTCTAATATAGGAATTTTAGATGATACATTTTACGAGAGGGTTATGGATCTTCTTAAAGACAAGAATGTAGCTAGTCGTATGATAATAGAAATTACTGAGACTTCCATTAATGCAGATTTCGAAAAAACTAGGAGATTTGTGGAGGCTGTAAAGGAGGCTGGGGCAAAAGTTGCTATAGATGATTTTGGTGCCGGATTTACATCTTTTCGTCAATTGCAATATTTTCCGGTTGATGTAATAAAAATAGACGGTTGGTTCATCCGTAATGTTATAAATAATAGCAACACAAGATATTTAGTAAAAGCTTTGGTAGATATGGCCAAACATCTTGGTATAAAAACAGTTGCTGAATTTGTTGAAAATGGCGAGATAGCAAAATTTTTGCTGGATATAGAAATAGATTATATGCAGGGGAATTTTTTCTCCCCGGCAGTTAATCATAGATTGTGGAATAAATCTCTATAATTTTGATTTCTGTAGTTATAAAGACACATCTCTCATAATATTATATCATGAATTGTTTATAGTACTTTACTTGTTGAGTATATTTCTAGAAAATAGAAATTATAATATTTATTGGATATAAAAATGAGTGAAAATCCAAATCCAAATGCTAATGATTCAATAGCAGTCAAACAACCAGATAAATTTACCGATGTACCACTTAATAAAGACCCTAAGAATTTAGGGTCTGAGATGTCTCCTGCAAAGAAAAACACAATATCTTTTAACTCTATTCCTAAAAGTGAAGTTGAGGATATAGTTTCAAAAAGCTCTCCTCAGGAAAATGCGACAAATATTTCTGATGCTCACGCAGCTTTATTATCTGATTTTTGCAATGCCAATGATACATATGCCGTACTTCGCCCTGTGAATGAAACAGCAAGGCACTGGCTTGCAAGAGGGGCTGTTGGTAAGAATATGTTTGTTCATGGAAAATCTGTTGCTAGTGGTCCAGCTAGCGGGCTTATAAGTTTTAATGCCTCTATCAGTAAAGCAGCAAATCGCGGGGAGGAATCTATAAAACTTTCTCAGCATGATAATGAACATTCTATAGAGCAATCAGACAAACTTCTTGGTGATTTAGAAAAAACTTTAAAGGCAGCTGCTGCTAGGTTAGTGATTCAGGGAATAGAGAATCCTTCAAGGAAAGAAATATTAAATGCAGCAAAAGTTTCTGAGGAGGCTTTTGATCCAATCTTACAAAAAGTCCAGCTCAGTGATAGGAATGGGAGCCCAATATATATACTTACTAATGCTGATAAATTTGCAGCAAAAGATCAAAATGGTAAGCATGTATATGTGGTTTCTGAAAATGGCCAATACTATGCTATAGATGATAATCACGATAGGGTAAATCAAATTGATATACCAGAATCTCTTAAATTAGAGCCATTGGAATTAATAGGTAAGCCAGAAATAGAAATAGCTTCTGATGGGAGTATCTCAACATCAAAAATTAGGCCAATTACAGCAGATATAGATGTGCTCGCATATGGGTCTAAAGAAAATTTGAGAGAAGGGGCGATGGAAGATCATACATCACTTCTCATAGAGCAAAAAACTAAATTTCTTCAGGCTATGCATTTTCCACAAGACTTTATTGAAGACTTCTCTGCAAAACCTATAGATTATCTAAAGCAGAACTATCCCAAAGAAACTACAATTATAGATCAGTTAGAGGCTATAGAATCAAAATTTGTACATCTGCGCGGTATGGGTGGTGCTACTAGATCTGTTCTTGATATTACTGGTGCTATGAGAGCTGATTTCCATCACGATGAACTTTCGCATGGTTCTGAGCAGTTTAATTATTATTTCCCTCAACCTCTTGATAAAGAGTGGGTTGTTGTTAATCCCAAAGGAGAAGTGAAAGTAGTCACAGGGGAGTCTGGTTTACTTGCTTTGTTTAATGAAGCAAAAGTAAATGGATATAGCATGCCTCCTAGCCCTCATTGGGGATGGACTATGGATAGGGCCGGAAGGTATGTAGCGAGTGACGAGCTAAAAAAGACGAATGATTTTGTAAATTCTGTGATGTATAAGGAAGATAAAGATATAACATTGCGTGATAAAGTTGCAGCAAATAGGCTTCTTCTAGGTCTTGCTCATACATCTACTCCCGAAGAATGGTCTTCTTCTCTAGCGGAACTTGAGCCGAAGATGAGACTAGTCGGAATAAATGAGGGAATTAATGACGTAGGGCGGGCGATATCCCTATTGGAAGAAAATCAAACGAAATTGAATGATGCTTATAAAAGTAGTAATATTAATAAAAAATCCCATATTGAACGTAGTCCATCTATGTATGAGGTTGCTGAGAAAAATGATTTTATTCAGAATGTTCGTGCATCTATGTCTAAAGTTATAGAAGAATTGCAAGGTGTTATTAGAAGAAAGTCTATAAATATAGATCAGAAGGAAGAATATACACCAGTCTTGCCAAATCCACAAGTTAGGCCAGATAATACTAAGAAAATCCCACAAAAAGAATCTAAGGGAAACGTCTTAAAAGTAGCTGCTGATATTATGTCTGGAGTTGCAGGGTTCTTTGTTCAACCAGATAAACGACAAAAGAGCATGAGCATTGAAGAGGCAATAGCTAAACTTAAGGGGGTAACTACGAAAGGACCAACAGCTAAGGGTATAACATCGGAAGAAAAACTACGCGAGCAACAAGAAATCAAAAAGCAATAATATCACATCGTAACCATTGAAGCTTTGGCGATTCCTTTGTATATATTAGATGTTAGATAATCCAGAACACACTGTAATTCTTTTTTGACATCTGGCGGGTTGGAGATAATTATCCCGCATTTATTCATAGCGCCTTCTTTTTGTTCTAGCTTTATTTCAAACTCTAAAATAAAACTTTCTTTGTAACCTATTTTTTTGTACTTCTCATAAAAATCAGCTATTGTTTTTTTATCCTTCATAGGATACCAGGTCATCACAATTCCGCTGATGAATCTTGGGTTAAGGATAGTCAAAGCATTTATTATTTTATCGAACTCATCTTTTACTTCAAATGGTGGATCTATTAAAATTAAACCGCGTTTTTCTTTTAGAGGGGTAAATGCTTTTGTAGCGTTATAGGCATCCATATGATGTATTTCGGAATTTTTGAAGCTCCTCATGTTTTTCTTTAATTCTGCGTAATCTTCAGAGTGTAATTCAGTTGCTATTAATCTATCATTATCTCGTAATAGTGATGCTATTATAGCAGGTGAGCCTGGATAGGTATCTTTACTAAAACTGGATACTATGTCCAAATACTGCGCGACAAGGTCTGGGTAGTTTGTTCCTGATTTTATAAGCTCTATTCCTGTTTTAGCTTCGCCGGTTTTTTGGGCTTTCTCTCCGGCAATGTTATATATTCCTGTTCCTGCAAATGCATCCAGAACTCCAAAAGGTTTTTCTTTTTGTTTGAGTTTATTGATTAAGGATATAAGTACAATATGCTTTAGTACATCAGCAAAATTACCAGCGTGATATATATGTCTATAATTCATCGGACTTTTGGCGCCTCTGCTACGCCATTTGAGATGAATTTGAATCTTGGAACAGGGACTCCTTTAATTTCTAAAGTCTCAGAAAATATTTCTACAGGGCGTAACCATAAACCGAAATCATCATAAAGAGTCTGGTATACAACAAATTCTTGGTGTGTTTCTGAATTTCTTGCAACGCCAATAACTTGATAGCGTTTTCCGCTGTAATGTTCATATATACCTAGTTTCATATTTTATATCCTATTTCCTCTTTTATTTCATTTACGGTTTTTTCCGCTACTATTCTTGCTTTATCAGCTCCTGTTTTTAGAACCTGATCTAGGAAGTCCTGATTTTTCATATAGTATAAATATTTTTCTCTTATTGGAGATAATTTTTCCACTACTAGATTTGCAAGGTCTTCTTTAAACTGTGAATAATTTTTTCCTTCATAGTCTGTGACAATTGAGTCCGCTGATCTGCCAGACATTGCGCTGTATATTGTAACTAGATTGCTAACATCAGGCCTCTTTTCTACATCGTAACTTATGTGAGAAAAATTATCTGTTTTAGCCTTTTTAATTTTATCTACTATAACATCTGCATCGTCATTTAAATTAATACGAGATTTGTCAGACTCATCTGATTTACTCATTTTTTTTGTTCCGTCACGAAGGCTCATTATTCTAGATGCATTTTCTTCTATTAGAGCATCTGGCATTACTAGCAATTCCTTTCCAAACTTTCTATTCATAGCTCCAGCTATGTCTCTTGTGAGTTCTATATGTTGTTTTTGATCATCCCCCACAGGTACTAAATTAGCTTTATATAAAAGAATATCTGCAGCCATTAAAACTGGATAAGTAAATAGTCCAGTGCTCGCTTGTTCCTGATTTTTGCCAGCTTTATCTTTAAATTGAGTCATCCTTTTTAGCCACCCTATAGGAGTGAAGCAATTGAAGATCCATGCAAGTTCAGCATGTTCTTTTATATAACTTTGTGCAAAGATAACAGATTTTTCATGATCAAGTCCCGATGCTAAATACATAGCTATTGAATTTGTTACAGAATCTTGCAAAGCCTCTTTTGAAATATCTATAGTTATGGCATGCAAATCTGCCAAAAAAAAGAAAGATTCGTAACTTTCTTGCATATTTACCCAGCGACTTATAGCCCCTATATAATTTCCTAAATGGAGATTTCCAGTTGCTTGCACACCTGAAATAACGCGTTTCTTCATCATCACACACCTATTAAAAAAATTCCTACTTTATTTGCTAAATTTACTACATTTGTAATATCTACCACTATCACTTTTTCTGCCTCTATTGCTATTCCAGCAAGGCCAGCTAATGCTGCATTTTTTATGGTTTCTTCTCCTATAGTTGGTACATCTAGTCTATCATCCTGTATTGGTTTCATCATTTTTACTAGCACTCCACCATGGGCGTTTGATTTTTTTATTAAACTATCTGTTCCGCTTTCATCTTCTCTGGCTATTACTAATCCACCTTTGACGATAACTGATTGGCCTATATCTGATTTTCCTAGCTTCAATGCTTCCTTTATACCAATTTTTATATCACTTTCATTTTTTAGAGATGGTACTTTATCCGTAATAATCCCCTTTGGTGCTGTAGATTTTTCTGTAAGTATAGAAATAGGTGAGGATATTTTAAATCCTTGCTCCTCGATGAAATCTGCTACTATTCTAAGTAATTTATCATCTCCAAGAATTTTCTTTTTTATGATTCTTGCTATTAGTTTTGCCCCGCATTTATCAACCTTTAAAGTAAGAAGGTTTGGCCTTTTTACTGCGCCAATAATGATAATTTCAGAGACTTGATTTTTTAAGAAAAACTCCAATGCACTTCCAACTTGACCAATATTAAAAGGCTGCATGTTAAAAGCAGAATAATCAGATTCTTTGGCGGCCTCTTTTATTAAGGCTATTGCCACCTGACCACCGTGTTTTAGATGCTGATTTGCTATTATTTTTGGAAGGCTGCCGCTTCCGGCTATTATACCAAGGTTCATTTTTTGTATTTATACATAGTGTTACTGCATCTACTTGTTCGCCTTTTGTCACTGCAGGTCGTAGCGGCGGGGTCTAGTTTAATAAACCGTATTTATTCAGCCCCATGGCGAGCGGGTCCCCCCGGACCGGTGAGTTTCACGAACCGAGATCTGGGGTCCAGCATCGCCACCCACGCGCACAGATACTACCACTCTACAAAAATAGATACACCGCTTTGGCCGTCGGAATAAAGATCCTCTCAGACCTTTGTGTTAAGGTGGGTGCCATATATTGCAACCACGGTTGCAACAGAGACAGCTCCCGAATTTAAGAAATTATAGTCCTGGGACACTAACATTATCCTAACGAACCAAGCAGCTTGATTATGATAATATCACTTTGAGATTTTTTGTGCAATAGTTTCTAGATAATTTGCTATAGTTGTAAGGGTTTCTGCTACTTTTTCATCTTCCCCAGGGTTTTTTGACCTTTGAACTATTTCATTCATTCTTTTTAGTTCGTCTTGCAAACCAAGTGCAGTCATTATTAGTAATAATTCTGTACTAGCAGTAGGACTAGATTGCTTTAAGTCAGAAATTTTTCCAGAAATAGCGCTTGCTGCATTTTTAACGCGCTCTTCCTCCCCATCATTACAGGCTATTTGAAATGGTTTGCTATTTATCTGAATTGTTACTACTGCCATGATCTTTCTTTATCCTTTCCATTTCCACTATATATTCGTCAAGCTTGGCTATTACAGCCGATGTTTCGCTTTTTAATTTTTTATTTTCAGATTCAAGGGTGCTTACCCTTTCCTCCAAAGTGTGTTTTTCACTTTTTAATTTTATAACTGCATCATTTATAGCTGATACTGCTTTCTCTATTCTTTCATTTATCATACAAATCGCTAAAATCATACTCTTTTTCATAGGGGAATTTTACATCCCCAACTTTGCTTTCCGTAGTTTTTCCAAGCTTTGATATAATATTTCCGTCTAGTTCTATCTTTCCTTGTAAGAAAAACATATATAAGAACAATATAGTCAAAACGCTCAGTAATGACAACAAGGATAATATTTTTCCTAGCAGATTATCATCTTTAGATTTTTGTATTAAAGTTAATGAGTTTTTTTGTACTTCTGTTTTTGGTTTATCCAGTTCCTTTAAATCTATATTCAGATAGTTCGCGTAGATCTTTTTATAACCTTCGGCATATACTTTCCCTGGAATTTTCTCTAGATCATCTTCTTCTATGGCTATCAAATATTCATGCTTGATCCTAAGTTCTTTCGAAACTTTCTTGCTGCAAATTCCTGCTTGTAAACGCTTTTTCTTGAATATAGTTTCATAAACTTGCTCATCAGTAAGAAGCTCTATTAGTTCAGAGCTCTCTACTTTCGCTGGGTTTGTTTTACTTTTCGTGTTAGCCATTATACTGTTTGTAAAAATTATATCAGAGTAGTTTATACCTTTCTTAAAAACATTTCAAATTTTTTATTAGCTACTATAATCATGTTGATGTCTATATTTTCTTGCAGTCTCAAATCATCAACAAAATTTATAAAATCTTCAGCATATCCATTGTGATTTTTTACCCATTCTGATAATTCTATTCTTCCTTTTGAGCTTTCAATAACTTTTTGTAATAATCTTCTTTGTTTATCATATAAATCATCCTTTATGGAATATACAGAAAGTCTATTCCAATAGGATTGCCCAAGAATATTGTCGCAGCATTTTTTAAGCCAATCGATGCTGAATTTCTCTCCGATTTTGAAATAGCCCCTTGCTACTTCTTCGTTATTTAATGATGTCTTTTTTGATGTCATTATAATATCAAAGGCTGATGTTATATAATCAAGTGCAGATATTTTTTCTGCAATTTCATCCTTAATTCCGGCATTAACATAACGTTCAATCTTAGATTTGAGTTTGTTTTTGGACTGCCCAGAAAGTAGATCTTCCATTGATGAGATTATTGATATAGCGCAAGAGCGATAATAATCTATACTCTCTTTTATATTTATATGATGGGCAGAATTCCTAACAAGCCATGATATCCCTTTTCTGGCTCCTAAAATTAAATCTGAAAATGCTAGAATTTTAGCATCGCTGCTGACATTCTTTGTGGCGGATATTTCTTCCCATAAAACATCTATACCAAAGATTTCACAGATGATTGCATATGCTCTTGTTATGTCGCATATAGGTGCGCCAGTTTCTTTCTGTAGATAATTTATAATAGGGCCGCTGATAAAATTTACCATCTTGTTCGTAACAACAGTAAGTATTATTTCCTTTCTCAGAGGGTGGGACTTTATTTCCTTTTCAAATTTCTCTCTCATAGAGCTTGGAAAATAATTTATTAGATAGCTTTCAAAATAACTATCATCGGCAATTTTGCTGTTGAATAAATCATTGTAAATCATCATTTTGCTATAAGAAAGTAGAACTGATAATTCTGGCCTTGTCATTTTCTCGCCAGATGCAATTCTTCTAGAGATTTCAGAATCTGCTGGTAAAAATTCTACAGCCCTATCTAAGAGGGATGTTTTTTCAACTTCAGAAATGAATCGCCCGAACATTTCAGTGTTAAATGCTTCTGACTTTTCCATTATAGTAATTGCTTGTGTCTGTTTAAAATTGTCTTCAAGAACAAGTTCAGCAACTTCGTTTGTCATATCCCCGAGAAGCTGGTTGCGTTTTTCTAAGGTTAATTTTCCTGAAGCTATTGCTTGTCTCATAGCTATTTTTATATTTACTTCGTGGTCAGAACAATCAACTCCTGCTGAATTATCTATGAAGTCGGTGTTTATTTTGCCTCCGTTTTTACTAAATTCAATACGACCCAGCTGAGAAACCCCTAGGTTTCCACCTTCTCCTATAACTTTAGCTCCAACATCCCTGCCATTACATCTCAGGTTGTCGTTAGATTTATCGCCTATATCCAAATGATTTTCTGTAGATGCTTTTATATAAGTTCCAATTCCACCATTCCAGAGTAAATCCACCTTCATTTTAAGCAAAGCATTGATCAGAGCATCAGGTTCTATTGTGTTTGTAGTGATTCCAACTAATTCTTTTATTTCATCAGTTAGTTCCAATGTTTTTGCGGATCTTTCGAAAACTCTAGCTCCTTTGCTCATAATATTAGGGTCGTAATCTGACCACTTTGATCCTGGCATTTCAAATAGTCTCTTCCTTTCGCGGAATGATTCTTTGGGATCTGGGGTTGGATCCAGAAATATATGCATATGGTTAAAGGCTGCAACTAATTTGATAGAGCTTGATAATAGCATTCCATTTCCAAAAACATCTCCAGACATATCTCCTATACCAAGCACAGTGATATGGTCTTTTTGTACATCTATTCCCATCGTCGCAAAATGGTTTGTTACAGATATCCACCCGCCTTTTGCTGTGATCGCCATCTTTTTGTGATCGTAACCAGCTGATCCGCCAGATGCAAATGCGTCTCCTAGCCAGAAATTATATTCAGCTGATATGCTATTTGCGTAATCAGAGAAAGTTGCAGTTCCTTTATCTGCAGCAACTACTAAATATGGGTCTTTATCGTCTAGTAATATAGTATCTTTTGGAGATGTTGTTTCTCCATTTACTATATTATCTGTTATATCTAAAAGTCCGCGTAGGAAGTTCTTGTAACATTCAACAACGCGCTTCATATATTCTTCTCTGGTCATTTTATCTGGAGATAGCCTTACAAAGAATCCTCCTTTTGATCCGACTGGAACTATTACGGCATTTTTAGTCATCTGAGCTTTCATAAGCCCCAATACTTCTGTTCTATAGTCTTCCCCACGGTCAGACCATCTGAGTCCGCCTCTTGCAACTCTTCCACCTCTTAAATGTATTCCCTCAAAATCACTAGAATATACAAATATTTCTGCATAGGGTATTGGAAGGGGTAACCATGGTACTTTTGATGAGTCAAATTTGAATGATATATAATTTTTGAACTCCCCATCTTCTGGTTTTTGGTAGCAATTTGTTCTTAAAATTGCCATTATAACTCCAAATATGGATCTTAGAACTTTGTCCTCAGCACTACTTGTGACAGATGAAAGATATGTATTTATTGCAGCTTCAATTTCACTTTTTGTGGATACTTTTTGGGGATTGAATCTATATTCAAATAACTCTAACAATTTAGATGTGTAATTGTAATGTTTTACAAGGGTCTGACTTACATATTCTTTGCCATATTGGAATCCTGTTTGGTGAAGATATAGGCAAAGTCCGCGTACTATCATAACATTGCGCCAGTTAAATCCAGCCAAGGCTACTAATTTGCATAAAGCATCCATATGGAGGGTTCCTTCCTCCATTTTCCTCAGTGCTTCTTCTGCATTTTGTTTGAGTGTCTTTTCTTCTAGATTCTCTGGTAGGTTTTCAGCCTCCAGATCAAATTTATATATCCAAATTTTTGTATTATCTTTTGTATTTAGCTCAAACACTTCTTCATCTATGGCCTTAAATCCAAGATTTTCAATTAGTGGCATTATGCTGGATAAATCTCTTTTGATTGATGTATATATTTTTAAGGAGTGAGATTTAGCAGATAAAGTTTTCAAATTAAATAGAATCCTAGAATCAGAGCCTAGCTTTTCTAGATAAGATATATCAGAGAGGGCATCTTCGGCTGTTGATTCATATTGGTAATTTTTAGGGAATATATCTACATATTCCGACAAAGCTCTAGCATGATATTCGTCATATGTTTTTACTAGTAGCTTATTTACAGAATCTGGCCAATAGGCTGATATAGTATCTATGTCACTTTCGATTTCACTAACATCTATTGCTAGTGCGTTTATGTCCTCTATTGAAAATGTAACATATAAATAACAGAAATTCTGATGGATCTCTGTTATATAATCCGAAACTATATGCGCTTTTAATTTTTCTGACAGATATTTGTTGATAGTTGAATGTATATCTGGGCTTAGCCTTTGGCGAGGCAAAAATACTAAGATATTGATAAATTCACCTGAGTGATTAGGGTTTGCAAATACCCTTATGCTGCTTGTTGCCATCGCTGACAAAATATGTGTTGCTATGCAATATAATTGATCGGTTTGCATGCTAAATAAAGCTTCTCTTGGCAATGCTTCAACAATTGCTTTCAAATTTTTGTAATTATGTCCGCTAACAGGGAATTCTGACATTTTTAACAAGTCAGACAATTTTTCCTTTAATACAGGAATATTTTGCACCGATGTATAGTAAATGTCTGAGCTATAAAGACCAAGGAATATATGAACATTATCTCCAAATATTATTTTTGCATAATCCATAAAGCTGTTTTTATGTACTGGGGATAATCTATTTACTTGCCCTAGGTCTATATTAGATTCACCTGCAAGGCCATATACTATTTCCGCAGCAGCGCATATTTGGGCGTCTCCTATGGATTCCTCTAATTTGCCATTCTTTCCAAATTTTGTATATCCTAGAAATGTGAAATTATCAGCTCTAAGCCATTCCAAAAAATCGTGAATTTGTTTTTCAGAAGCCATTGCTTTGGATAAATCATCTGCTTTCTTTAAGAACTCAGGCCATGATTCATATGTAGATTCTACTTTATTAAGAAGGGATATTATCTCGTTCTTTAAGTAATTTATAAAATTCTCATCATAGCTTTTTGTGTAAATTATTATCGATACTAATGATTCCTTTGAATCACAATTATCTTCTATGGATAGTAGTTTTCCTTCTTTGTCTCTATTTACGCAAAGCACAGGGTGGAATAGAAATTTTATATTAGTATTTATTCTAGCAAAAAGACATTTCAGCGAATCTATGATGAAAGGCTTATCCGTATTTATAAGTTTTATAGAAACAAATGGCTTGCCGTTATTGTCATGAGATGTAATCTCTATTTTCTTTTCGCCATTTTTCCTTTTTTGGAAAAATTTATATGTATCCCTTGCTAATTCTATGAAAATCTCGTTTTTATTTTTAGAGATATAATCTATAGGAAGATATGCAAAAAATTTTTCAGCAAATTTTTGAAGAAGAGGATCTGTAGTGCTTTTACAAGTTGCCTCTATTAAAGATTTACTGTAACTTACGTTTTTACATGTAAGATTGTCAAAAATTTTAAGGTAATTTTCTGATATCGTCATATAATCGCTCTGCCTGAATTAAACGTGGGTATTATAGCATGACGAGTTCAAAGGGGAAGCATTAAATGGATAGTATTTTTGCACAAAGCTCTGCTCCTGGAAAAGCGGGGGTATCTGTATTTAGAATTTCTGGCCCTAGCGCTCTTGAAGTGGCTAAGATTTTATCTCATATGGATTCATTTTCTCCAAGGCGTCTTACTTTTACGAAGCTTTTCGATCAAGATGGTAGTGTTATAGACCATGCTATGATTGTTTACTTTAATTCTCCTCATAGTTTCACTGGGCAGGATGTTGTAGAGATTCACACTCATGGTAGTATAGCTATTAGTAAATTACTTTCAGAAAGGGTTTTATCTACTGGCCTTGTAAGATATGCAGAGCCAGGAGAATTCGCTCGTCGTGCTTTTATCAATGGCAAGATGGATCTTACTATGGCGGAGGGGCTGGCTGATCTTATAGAATCCGAAACTACTATGCAGCACAAACAAGCAATGAGGCAAATGGGAGGAGAGCTAGAGCGTTTATATAGTGATCTGCGAGCTAAGTTGTTGAAAATTATAAGCTTACTTGAGGCTTTTATAGATTTTCCAGATGAAGAAATTCCTGAGGATGTCTTGCTCGATTCGGAATCTACTATAGAAGAGTTAAAAGCTGGACTTAAAAGTCACTTGGGTGATAATAGGAGGGGGGAGAGGCTTAGAAATGGTATTATGTTAGCTATTCTTGGTGAGCCTAATGTTGGCAAATCTAGTTTGCTTAATTTTTTGGCGCGTCGTGAAGTTGCTATAGTATCTAATATTGCTGGAACAACTAGAGATGTAATAGAATCTCATCTTGATATTGGTGGATATCCTATAATAATTTGTGATACTGCAGGACTTCGCTTGGGTACTAGTGATGTAATAGAAGAAGAAGGAATGAGAAGGGCAATAAAATATGCCGAAAATGCAGATATAAAAATTATAATGTTTGATGTTGATAATATTGCCACGCCTTCTGAGCAGCTTTTAGAAATGATAGATGAAAATACTATATTGTTACTTAATAAAGTTGATAAGAACCAGCAGATTATGTCAAACTATCCTGTGATACCTATATCTATTAAGAACAATCAGGGGCTTGATCTTCTGCTCGCGGAAATAGAAAAAAAGGCGCAAAATCTTGCTATGCCGTCTGAAATGCCAAGCATAACAAGACAAAGGCACAGAAACTCTATAGAGCAAGCGCTCATTGCTCTTGACCGGTGTGATATCCGTGGGGATATCGTTCTTGCGGCTGAAGATATAAGAATAGCTATAAGGCAGCTAAGTCTTCTTACTGGCAGGATAGAGGTGGATGAGATATTGGGGGAGATTTTTTCTAAATTCTGTATAGGAAAATAATGGATTCTTTAATAGCGCAGTGGCTTAAATATTTAGAATTAGAGCGAGGATGTTCTATTAATACTGTCGTGTCATATAAAAATGACATGGGGAGTTTTCTAGACTTCGTCAAAAATTACAATGGAGAATCTCCATCTTTAGAGAGTATGATGAAGGCGGATTTAAAGCTTGTTAGAAGCTGGCTCGCGGATCGTTCTATGAATAATTACTCCGCCTCTTCTAGTGCAAGGGCTTTATCTAGTGTGAAGAATTTTTATAAATTTCTCCATTACGCTAAGGGGATAACTAATAACGCAATTTTTTCAGCCAGAAGTCCTAAAAAACATAAGCCTTTGCCTAGGGCTCTATCTGTTGAAGATACTGTATTGTCTGTAAAAAATATAGAGAACTTTGCAAAAAATGACTGGCTTTCTGTTAGGGATAAGGCTTTGCTTTTGCTTATCTATTCATCTGGTCTGCGTATTTCAGAGAGTTGTTCTATAACTATGGAGCATGTGAATTCTAGCAATATAAGAATTATAGGTAAGGGTAAGAAGGAGAGGGTTATCCCATGGATTCCAGAGGCTAAAAAAATGGTACAGAAATATTTAAGTTTGGTTCCATATGATGTAACTACTGGCCCCATATTTAGGGGAGAAAAGGGCGGGGCTTTGAGTCCAGTTGTTTTTGCAAGGCAGCTTGTTACTTTGCGTCGTAGTCTTGGT
>JAGOJE010000115.1 GCA_017995275.1 Rickettsiaceae bacterium
GTTCCACCATGTGCAGGATGTGGATGTAAAACTAGAACTACCGGAGCTTTACGGTTTGCAGATTGTGTGTAACGCCCCTCAATCCTTCCGGCGGGACCGTTAAAAAATACCTCAGGCATAAGAATACTTGACTAAATTACTAGGTTGTTTTATCATAACTGGAGTAAGTATAGAAAGTTTTTGACAAAAAATCAAATTAATAACCATGATTCTCACTACAAAAGGACGTTATGCTGTAATGTCCATAATAGATATAGCAACCTCTGGAGACAGCAGGCCAGTAAGTTTGGCGGACATTTCTGCTAGGCAAAATATACCGCTTAGTTATTTAGAACAAATTTTTATGAAACTCAGGACTAGTGGCATTGTTACATCAGTTCGTGGTCCTGGAGGTGGGTATTTGTTATCAACAACCCCTTCAAAGATTTCTATATTTAGGATTTTACAAGCTGTAGGCGAAGATATCTATTCAAAAGGGTGCTTAAAATTTAGAGGAAAATGTAACAGATCATTTCAAAAATGCAATTCACATGATCTTTGGGCAGGTCTTGATAAAAAAATACAGGAATATTTTACTACTATTTCTATTGGTGATGTTGTATCTGGCGCAATATTTGACGGAGATTCTTAAGTGAGCTTTGTTCAAAAAGAAGCTGATAAATTGGGTGGTGGAATATATTTAGACTATAATGCAACTTCTCCTATTAGAGAGGAGGTAAAGTCTGCAATGATTGAAGCTATGGCTTTCCCTTATAATCCATCTTCTATTCATGAGTTTGGTAGAATAGCAAAGGCTATAGTTGAAGAATCAAGGTCTGATGTTCTATCTCTTGTGGGAATTGATAGAAGCAAAAGCGAATATTCGATGGTTTTTGTATCTTCTGGTACTGAGGCTAACAACCTTATCATGCATAATTTTAATTCCGGTAGGGTTTTGGTTTCTGCAGTAGAGCATATGTCTATCCTCGCTCATAAAGAATATAAGGATAATATTGATATATTGCCAGTTCATCAAAACGGTATGGTAGATATTCATTATCTAGAGAATTGGCTTAAATTAAACCAAGGTCCGAAGAATTTGGTATCCATAATGCTTGCAAATAACGAAACTGGTATAATCCAACAACTTGAGGAAATATCAAAAATTATTGGTAGTTATGGCGTGTTATTTCATAGCGATGTTGTTCAAGCTGTAGGAAAGATAGATATTAATATTCCAGAGATGGGAGTTGATTTTGCAACGATATCTGCTCATAAATTTGGTGGTCCTTTAGGGATTGGTGGTTTGATTTATAATAGAAAATATCACATTATTCCTCAAATGATAGGTGGTGGGCAAGAGATGGGCGCGAGGTCTGGCACTCAGAATGTTGCGGCTATTAAAGGTTTTGGCGTCGCTGCTGAACTTGCAAAAAATAATGTATCTTCAGTAGTAGAACTCAGAGATATGCTAGAGTCTGAGCTTTTAAAGATTGACCCAGAGATTGTAATTATAGGGAGGGATATGGCAAGACTTCCAAATACATCGCTCATTATAAAGCCTGGCGTCGCTTCATCTAAGCAGGTTATATCATTTGATCTAAGGGGTGTTTCAGTTAGTGCTGGGGCTGCTTGTTCATCTGGTAAAGTAAAACCATCTCACGTTCTTGCTGCTATGGGCTGCAGCGAAGAATTACTAAATTCTGCTGTTAGGGTTTCTATTGGCGCTTCTACAACAGAGCAAGATGTGGTAAGGTTTATTGATATATGGAAAGAAATTTATTGTACCTAAAAATGACAAAATTAGAAAAGCTAAAACAGGATCTTTTATCAGCGGGTGTAAAATTCCCGATATATTTTGATTACCAGTCAACTACTCCTATGGATAAAAGAGTGCTTGATGAAATGATACCATATTTTACAGAAAAATTTGGTAATCCTCACTCGCGTAGTCACTCCTTTGGATGGGAGGCGGAGGAGGCTGTAGAACTAGCCAGAAGCCGCGTTGCTAAATTGATTGGTGCAAATCATAAAGAAATCATTTTTACTTCCGGTGCTACCGAATCCAATAATCTTGCTATAAAAGGTGTGGCTAATTTTTATAAATCAAAGAAAAATCATATAATAACATTAGCTACTGAACATAAATGCGTTCTAGATGCATGCCGACATTTGGAGCAAGAAGGATTCGAGATTACATATCTTGGAGTTCAAAAAAATGGCATTGTTGATCTAGAGCTTTTAGAAAAAGCAATCACTGATAAAACATGCATTATCTCCATAATGGCAGTTAATAACGAAATAGGAGTTATTCAGCCACTTGAAGAAATAGGAAAAATTTGCAGAAAATATGGAGTATTTTTTCATAGCGATATAGCACAAGCTTTTGGTAAAATTCAAATAGATGTTGAGAAATGCAATATAGATCTTGCCAGTATTTCCGGGCATAAAATATACGGTCCTAAAGGTATTGGGGCTTTGTATGTAAGACGTAGACCAAGAGTTAGACTATCGCCGTTGATTAATGGCGGAGGGCAGGAAAGGGGAATGAGGTCTGGCACCCTACCCACACCAATGGTAGTAGGGCTTGGGAAAGCAGCAGATATTGCTCTAAATGAAATGGAATCAGATTATCTAAGAATCAAATCTCTCTCAGATGGCTTCATAAATAAAATAACATCTTCACTCCAAGAAGTTTATCTAAATGGGGATAAAGAAAAAAGATGGCCAGGAAATATAAATTTTAGTTTTGCATATGTTGAAGGAGAGTCTATGATAATGGCAGTAAAAGATATAGCAGTATCTTCTGGCTCTGCTTGCACATCTGCTTCTCTTGAACCATCATATGTACTAAGAGCATTAGGCCTAGATGATGAAATGGCTCATACATCTATTCGTTTTGGAATAGGGCGGTTTACAACAGCTCAAGAAGTTGAATATGCAGCAGAGCTTGTAATAGAAAAACTTTCCTCATTAAGAGAGATGAGTCCTCTTTGGGAAATGGTACAAGATGGTATAGATTTGAGGCAGATAAAGTGGGCTACCCACTAGTTTCTCATGAAAAATGCCTATGTCACCCCGGACAGGCTGAGCGCAGCACAGCCTAGATCCGGGGTCCAGCATGATAATTCAGCAACTTGTTGCTCTTTATAATAATGAGTCCTTCGGACTGGTTTTTTAATCCTGGATTCCGGCTCCAGGGCCGGAATGACAAAGAGAGCCCGTCATCCCGTACAGACCAAGCGCAGCGGGGTCGTGATACGGGATCCAGTATAATAATGAGTCCTTCGGACTGGTTTTTAATCCTGGATCGGAATGACAAAGAAAACCCGTCATCCCGGACCGGTGAGTGAAAGCGAACCGCGATCCGGGATCTGGCGTGACAATGTGCCACTTCGTGGCTCTTTTACCAAGGGTTGTATAGTAAATAAAATATGCAAACATAATGAAAGAATATATCGTAAAAACAGAAGAAGAAACAAAAGAATTTGCTAGACTCTTTGCATCAGCTTTAAAGCCAGGGGATGTAGTTGTATTTCGTGGAGATCTTGGTTCCGGTAAAACTTTTATTGCTAGGGAAATCATTCGTTTTTTTCATTCGCAAGAGCAAGTCGTTCCTAGTCCTACTTTCACTATTCTGCAAACATATGGTAACATATATCATTACGATTTATATAGAATAAAATCTGAAAATGAGTTATATGAGATAGGCCTAGAAGAAGCTTTGTCTGGTGAGAATATATGTTTAATAGAATGGCATGAGATTGCGCAGCACATTCTTCCTAAAAACAGGTGCGAGATTAGCATAAAGCTTGATGGGGATTTACGGGTTATTACTTTAACCAATTTTTAAAAGTGTTATGTCTAATTTGGGGTAATGGATTTGGAAGGGCTGATACATCTTGATAGTTTGTCTTTAATTATTATTTTTGCTGCTATTTTTCTGGGCTCTATAATATTTTCTTTTTCCAGCCGTTATTTGAGCAAAGATAAACAAAAAAGCTGGAATATACATCTAATTGTTGTAATCATAGCTAGCATTTTCTTGGCAATTGCTGATAATATCTTTTTAATATTACTTTCTTACTTCATCATAAAATTACCAATTATGCTTTGTTGTAGAAGGGCAAGATATATCCACATAATTAGCACTATTTTGCTGGCAATAGCCC
>JAGOJE010000116.1 GCA_017995275.1 Rickettsiaceae bacterium
ATTATTACAGTTGTGATTAATACCTGCATAGAGCCCAGGCCTAATACATATTTTCGCATGGCTTTTAAACGTTCGAATGAAAGTTCTAGCCCTATAGCAAATAGCAAAAAGACCACTCCAAATTCTCCGAGTAATTCTATATCCTTATGCTGAACATAGCCAAGGCCGTAATCGCCTATCACAGTGCCTGCTACAAGATAACCAAGCACAGGGCTGAGTCTTAGTCTTTTAAATAATATTACCACGCCTATGGCTGCTGCGATAAGTATTATTACGCCAGGTAAAACTGGAATTTTATCCATTTAATCTCTCTAAATATTGAACATATTTTTATACTCTTTGTAATTTTTGAATCGCTCTTCGAATTTATCATTGCCTTCGCGTCTCATCTAGTTACTATACGCCGGGCTCGCTTGCCACTCAAATCCGAATTCAATTCAAGAATTTCTTTAAGTATATATGTACTTTTTTCTATTTCTCAATAAGACCACATAACATAATTTCATGCAAGTTTTTTTATGCTAGATAAGCACTCTTGATGGTTTTTATTCCTCCGTTTGCAAATGCTACATCAATATTATCACCATTTTTTCTTATTACAGTTCCAGCTCCGAATGACGAATGATATACTTTCGATCCAGGTCGAAATTTATCATCTATGGAGGAAGTTGCTGGTTTATCAATATATCTAGGAGTTTTTTTTACATGCGTGCTTATATTGCTGAAGCTTGATGAAATTTTCTCTGTGACTTCAGATGGGATTTCTGCAAGAAATCTAGATGGAATAGATTGAGATCGTTCGTGGAATAAGAATCGGCTTTCTGCATGAGTTATCCACAGTAGTTTTTTTGCTCTCGTTATTCCAACGTAGGCTATCCTTCTTTCCTCTTCAAGGCCCTTTACTCCATCTTCATTCAAAGATCTTTGATGTGGAAAAATTCCTTCCTCCCAACCTGGTAGAAATACGGCTTCAAACTCAAGCCCTTTTGATGCATGAAGGGTCATTACGCTAACTGCGCTGCCATTTTCTTTTTCTGTATCATGTTCCATCACTAGGCTTGCATGCTCCATAAAGGCCTTTATATCTTTAAATTCCGCTATCGCTCTGAGCATTTCATTTATATTCTCAACTCTTGCTTTTGATTCTTCAGTTTTATCCTCTTTTAGTGCGCTGATATATCCAGATTCTTCTAGAATTTTTTTCACAAAGCTATCTGATGATAGTGAGTTTTGAAAACTTCGCCATGAATTGAACATTGATACAAGAGATTGTAAGGAAGTGGCCGCTTTCGCTTTAAAAGCTCCATTTTGTAGCATGTTCTCTATTGCTTGAAACATAGTGATGCCAGCAGCTGCGGAATATGATTTTATATCTTTTATTGTTGTGTCGCCTATGCCTCTTCTTGGTACATTTATTATTCTCTCCAAAGCAAGGTCATCTTCAGAATTTATTGTTGCTCTTATGTATGCAATAACATCTCTTATTTCCATTCTGTCGTAGAATTTTAGACCTCCAATTATTTTATATGGAAGTGCAGCTGAAATCATTGCTTCTTCTATAAGCCTTGTTTGTGCACCTGCTCTTACAAGTACGGCTATATTATGAGGCATCAAATTGCGAGACCTTATCAAGTCAGAAATTTTTGATGCTATAAAACGAGACTCCTCTTTATCGTTCCAACATGAAACAATTTTGATCTTTTCTCCATTTGGATCGGTTGTCCATAGCGTTTTGCCATGGCGCTGAATATTGTTTTTAATAACGCTATCTGCGGCTTTTAATATAGGAGTTGTAGAGCGGTAATTTTGTTCTAGCTTTATTACTTTAGCATCTTTGAAGTCTTTTTCGAATCTAAGGATGTTACCAACTTCCGCTCCTCGCCAGCTGTATATGGACTGATCGTCATCTCCAACGCAGCATATGTTATTGTGGTTACTTGCTAGCATTCTAACCCAAAGATATTGGACTGCGCTAGTATCCTGATACTCATCTATCATTATGTATCTGTAGCGCTCTTGATAGTATTTTAAAACTTCTGGGTGGTTTATTAGCAATTCACTATTATACAAAAGTAAATCTCCAAAATCCACGGCGTTAGATTGCGCCAATTTGGCTTGATATACTGGATAGATGTTATAAGCAATTTCATATATTCCGGGACGAATATCTGATTTAGAAACTTTACTATCTGTAAGTCCAAGATCTTTCCATTTGGATATTATAGATAATACAATTTTTGGAGCATGTTCTTTTATATCTATTCCGCGTTCTTGCATCAGTTCTTTTACCAGTTTTAACTGATCATCCGCGCTTATTATTGTGAATGATGGAGTGAGGTCAAAATGCCTTGCGTGGGAGCGAAGCATTTTTGCGCATATGGAGTGAAATGTTCCTATGTTTAAACCCTGTACATTGCTCGTAATTTGCATTACACGTTCTTGCATTTCGCGGGAAGCTTTGTTAGTAAAAGTAACTGCCAGAATATTTTCTGGTGTCGCTCTTTGTTGCTCTATTATATAACCGATCCTATGTGTTAAAACCTTCGTTTTTCCTGTGCCAGCGCCTGCAAGTACTAGTACGGGGCCTTCTGTAGTTGTAACAGCTTGAAATTGAGCTGGGTTTAATGTATCTAAATAATTCACAATATAACTTCAAAATAGCGATGTAGATAGCTTTATAACAGATATTGAATATCTGTGGTAGGGATTTATTTTTTCTCATTAGCTTCTAAAAAATTACCGAACCTTTACAGAAGGGTATAATATTTGTATAATAGCGTTTTTCTTGTATGGCGCTTTAAAATGAATATAGAATTTGTAAAAATGCATGGTCTTGGGAATGATTTTGTAGTTATAAAAATGACTCCTGAGATTTCAAAAATAGATTTATCAAAATTTGCTAAAACTATATCTGACAGAAGAATAGGTATTGGTTGCGACCAAGTTATAATATATAGCGAGTCAGAAGTGTCATCAGAATATATCATGAAGATATATAACCAAGATGGTAGTATGGCAGAAGCTTGCGGTAATGGTACTAGATGCCTTGTATATTTGATAGGCAAAGAGAGTGTAAGGATTAAGGTCCTTGCTAGAACTTTAGAAGCTAAGTTGTTTGATGATGGAATGGTCGAAGTGAATATGGGAGCTGTAAGTTTCGATAAGCCATGGATGCCAGAAGAATCAGCCCTTTGGGAAATAGCTTCAATATATAAATTAGAACCGAAGGAAATGGTTTGTGTGGACATAGGTAATCCTCATCTGGTGATTTTTAATTCGGGATTATCTGAAGAGGATAAAGGCCTTCTTGGGAAAATGTTGGAACATAATAAATTATTTCCAGAAGGTGTGAATGTTAACTTTGCAAAGATTGATGGTGACATAATAAATCTAAGAGTTTGGGAGCGGGGTGATGGTTTTACTTTGGCTTGCGGTAGTGGTGCATGTGCTACATTTGCAGCTGCTAAGAAGCTAGGTTTTGCAAAGAATCAAGCCTCTGTTCAATTTAAGCTTGGGGCTCTTGATATGTCGTCTCTTGGGGAGGAGATATTAATGAAAGGTCCCGCAAAACTTGTTGCACGCGGTAGTTATGTCTTCGAATAAAAAACAAGAAGTTATGACTTTTGGCTGTAGGCTCAATAGTTATGAGAGTGAGATCATAAAAAACAACCTTGCATTGTCAGATATGGATAATGTTATAGTGTTCAACACTTGCGCAGTAACTAAAGAAGCGGAGCGTCAAGCAAAGCAGGCAATAAGAAAATCCAAGAGAGAAGATCCTAATGTTAAGATAATAGTAACTGGCTGTGCTGCCCAGACGAATCCAGAACTATTTGCCACTATGACCGAAGTAGATAAAGTTATGGGCAATGAAGAAAAACTTCATCCGCAAAATTACCTATTTACTGAGGAACGTGTTCTTGTGAACGACATAATGTCCGTTACAGAAACTGCGGAACATATGATAAGTCATTTTGATGGTAGATCCAGAGCCTTTGTTCAGGTGCAAAATGGATGTAATCATAGATGTACATTTTGTATAATACCATATGGACGCGGCAATAGTAGATCCGTTCCTATGGGGGGGGTGTTTAACCAGGTTAAA
>JAGOJE010000117.1 GCA_017995275.1 Rickettsiaceae bacterium
TCAAAACTTTCTGACCTAAAAGTTATAGTTCCTAATACTCTTGCTTGCTTTGAGCTTCAAAAAGCTTTACTAAAGAAGATAGGCGTTGCTACTTTACTTCCGAATATAATGCCTATCAATTTTATCGCTCAGGAGAGTGATATATCATATAATATTCCTACAGAATTTATTGACGTTGCAGGTACATTGGAGCAAAAATTGCTTTTAATGGATATAATACAGAAGCATCACCCAACAAAATTCAGTTTGATTCAGATAGGTCATTTAAGCGACCAGTTAATCAAGCTTTTCATGGAAATTACCTCGCTTGATTTTGATATTAACTCTCTTCATGGGATAGTTGATCTTGACAGTGCATCACATTGGCAGATTACAACAAATTTTATAACAAATGCTTATGATTTATGGAAAAATGCTATTAGAGAAAGTGGAAAGATAGACCCTTTAACTCATCAAAAAATAGTACTGAATCTTGAGTCAGGTAGTAATGAGGCAAGGACTACGATAGTTGCTGGTATAACTTATGGATCAAAAGCATCAAACGATTTTATAAAACGTATGGCGCAGTCTCGTCAGCATGTTGTTATACTTCCGCCTTTTGATATTGCTTCTGGAAAATGGGACAGCGAGATAGAGCCATATTATAGGGTAAAGAAGCTGATTGATTATTGTGAATGTGATGTTGCTCCATTGCCCCTTGAAAGCGAGTCTGTCATGGATGAAAGCATCTGTAATCCATGCAATTGTTCAAACATAGAATTCGTAACGGCAACAAATTTATTTGAGGAAGCAGAAATAATATCTTTAATCGCCATGAATGCTAGCCATAATGAGAAGGTTGGGATAGTTGCGCAGAGTAAAGATTTAGTGAATTTGTGCGAAATTTCTTTGAATAAATATGGCAAAGAGCTACAAAATCTAAATGGTAAATCCTTAATTTCTACAAAACATGCAGAGTTTTTGTTATTAGTTGCCTCATGCGCTGTGTCTGGCGAGATTGAAAATATAATATCTCTTTTGAAAACCCCATTCATGCTTTCTGAAGCATTATGGAAGTTTGAGATGAAAATGCTCAGGCGTCCTGCTGTAAAAAATATAAAGGATTTAATAGATGTAGTAAATGAAGATGGGAGCAATGAGGAAGTAAAATTCATAATAGATTTTTGGAATAAGATTAGTGCTTTTCATAGCAAAGCAACTTCTTCTGAAATGGTTGTATTAAGCGAATTAATTGCTGAGCATATAAAGGCGATAAATCTTCTTGTTCCTAACTTTAGGTCAAGTATTGAAGGAGCTGCTATATTTAATTTTTTAGATGAGCTAATAAAATATGCAAGGATTATAGATTTTATAAATCCTGATCATTATCCTGACCTAGTGAGGCATCTTGTATCTCGCGCTAAATATTTTCCTAAAGTTGAGAGTAACATAATGGCGCTTAGCGCAGCAGATGCAGCTTTGCTTAAACTAGATAGAGTAATAATAGCAGATTGTAATGAGGGGAGCTTTCCTCAGACTAATCTGCAAGATCCTTGGATGAGTAACAAAATGCGTATTGCTGCTGGTCTATCTTCACTTGAGGATGCGATAGGTCAGCAGCATTATTACTTTTCCTTGCTTATAAAAAAGCCTAGGGTTTTTATTACAAGAACAAAAACACAAGAAAAAACTGAATCTAGATTTTTAATGGAGTTTTTGAAAGAGAATTCTAATGGTAAAGTGCTGACGTCGTATGATTGGAGCAAAGCCGTAAAGTTACTGCGGCAAGATGCTACAGAAATTGATGAAACAGTAGCTACTGGAATAGCTGATAGTTCATTATTTCCACATTCTATTTCTGCTACCAATATAGAATTGCTTGTGAGGAATCCATATGGCTTCTATGCCAAGAAAATATTAGGTCTTTCTGAGCTTGATGAAATAAATAGAGAGATCACGCTTGCTGATTTTGGAACTCTTCTTCATAATATAGTCGCTGTATATACAGAATCATATATTTCCTCAGAAATTGATAAATTGGGGCAAATGTTAGAAATTGGTAAGGTGACTTTTGAGAGTTTTCACGATCATAATAAAACCAGGGCTTGGTGGCGTAAATTTACAGAGATAGCTGCGAAATTTATAGAATGGGATGAAGAAAGGCGTAAGTCTCTGTCTCATGTATATAGTGAAATTTATGGTGAGATGTTTTTGGATATAGATGGTAAAAAGCTAAAGGTTACAGCTATAGCCGACCGTATAGAGGTTGCAAAAGATGGCAGCTTAAATATTTTGGATTACAAAACTGGGGTGGTGCCAACTAAGCAAGACGTTCTGCGCGGTCTTTCCCCTCAGCTTTTGGTGGAGGCTATGATAGCTCGCGTAGGGGGTTTTAAAAACATAGGAAAGGCTAATGTAAGTAGGTATAATCTTATTTACGTTAAACTTGGTAATATAGTGGATCTTTCATCAAAGGAACTTTCCATTGATATATCAGAGGAAGATTTGCAGCAGCATCAGATTGCTATGGAGAATTTATTTCGTAGCTATATATCAGCTGGGGTGTTTTCTGTTAATTCTATTGAAAAACACCGCCCTAAATATGATGTTTATAAGCATTTAGCGCGCTTGTGAGGAGGAGGGGGGAAGTAAATACTATATATCCAATCTTACTCCAGCTTTGATTGAGTGCATCCGATATGAGCGGTTATTTGCTTTTTGTGTTTTGTTACTTAGCCTAGAAGTTTTGCCAAAATCTTGGTAATTATACTGAATATCAAAGGTAATATTATCTGTAACTTCAAATCCAGCCCCTTCAGCTATGAGCCATGAAAAATTATTCTTAGTTTTAAGTTTCATAGAACGGTCTGCTAAGTTGTTATTACTTAAAACGCGCTCAGCAATAGTGCCCTCATCGCCTGTAGATTCATAATTTGGTGGGAAACTAACTTTCCCATAAGATATAGACTCTTTTTCTTGCACTTTTGCAATACCTAGGCCCCCACCAAGGAATAATTTTGTAATTCCAACTTTTGCAATATCGTAATATCCTTTTAGCATGAGTGTTTGTAATTTGGCTTTTGTTTTCATAGATGCATTAGAGTTAGCAAGTGATTTTCCATCTGCGTCTAGTATATCAGCGGAGTCAAAGTCTGTTATGTTAGTATTTACATTATCTCCACTGGCAACTTTCGCGTATGGATAGCCTTTTCTCGTCGGGCTAAAGTAGTGAGCGTAAGCGAGTTCTGTTCTTAGATTGTCCGTGACTATATAACCAATACCAGCAGATATGTCGCTAGTGTCGTTTGAGGTTAGTTTTATACCAGAGCCTGCTTTAGTTAAGATGTCGCGGCTAATATCTGTCCTAAGGTAGAATTTGCTGTCTTCGGAAGCAAAAGTTGAAGTGGCTAATATAGCTAGTGTTGTTTGAGCTAATAACAATTTTTTCATGATTAACCATATATTATATATCTCTCCTCTAATTGTAGCACAGATTTTTCATATAATCTAGTATAAAATTAATTTTTTCTAATTTTTGTGACTGTGCTTATTGCAATGAAATGCTTGGCGGTAATCCTTGTCATCCTCGCGCATGCGGGGATCCAGGTTAATAAAACTAGTCCGGCTTGTCGCGTAGGTGGAAGGACTCATTATTATAAAGGAGCAACAAGTTGCCAGATTGTACTGCTGGACCCCGGATCACGGTTCGCAAAGCTTACCGGTCCGGGGTGACAGTGCGGTTTATGTCATTCCTGCGGAGGCCGGAATCCAGGTTGCGCACGCCTCTCCCCGGGGGGCTTGTAGTTAAATTTATATCTCGAACCTTACGCCAGCTTTGATGGAGTGTGAACGTATTCTAGGCCCAGAAAATGTTATACTTCTTTTGTCTCCAGAGGCAAGAGTATCTGTAATGGTAATATTGTTTGTTTTGCCAAAATCTTGGTAATTATATTGAACATCAACTTTTATTGATTCTGTGACATTATAACTTGAACCGAGGGCTAGCAACCATGTAAAATTGTTTTTTGAGCTATATTTGCATTCCACATTATGTGCTGGTATATTAATAGCAGATGCTTTATTAGATATTTTTGCCCCTCCGGCTCCAGCTCCTAAAAATAC
>JAGOJE010000118.1 GCA_017995275.1 Rickettsiaceae bacterium
AGCTTTTACCTCATCTGATATTCTACTCTTTTTTCTTGGCATATTGGTAACATGTTTTTATTTATATAAATCATACTACCACCTACAAATGATACTTAATAGACCGGTTTAGCCAGACGATTACGTTTTATTTGCAAAATCACCGAAAAGTTACGTTATGTTACATGCAAAGTCATACAGTTATATCACAGAGTTGTAGCCCTTCAAATCCGCAAAAATTTTCTATCATGCATAGATATTGGTTTTTGATCCAGTCTCTGATGAAACAGCTTGAAGCTCGAAGCATAATCTTTCCACTATCATCCACTTTTCCTTCAAGTCTGCTAAACCATGTGTCATCAACAGTTTTTCCGTAATATCTTATTAATCTTTTACGCACCCTACCCCACTCATTATCCGGTATTTCAACCTCCGTCTCTGTTACACTACTTACTTTAATATTAGTACCTTCAACCAATACAAGTTCAATATCAGATATATGTGAAATACCTCCCTGGCCCGTACAATTTTGGTACACCGACCTAGCTTGGTTCAAAACAATCTCTTTTTCTCTATCGTTAAGATCAATCCCTGCAGTCATATACATTACGAATTTATCATCTACTAGTTTATGTCCTTTACAGTTTGTCAAAACCATATATGCAGCTTTATTCTCAAGAACAGATGCCAGTTTTTTCCTAAAATGCGATTCTTTAGATACTTCAGTTGAATTTTCTATATCAGCTAAGTATTTCTCTATTCTTTCTGTAGTTTTTTGTTCATCAGTCATATTGTTCCTAATGCGGAACCCTTCCTCAGATATGGCTACAGCATCTCTCATCTCATAAGTTAGCAGTTTTGCCATATATGCCAGAAAGCCTTTCTTGCTATAAAAATATCTGTCCATTCTTTTACGAGAGACGTCTTTCAATATTTCGTTTATTGCATTGTCTGAAAATTCTCTACAAGAAAGTTTTCTAAGTTCAAAGCAGTCAGTACTAGAGATTGGGTAAAAATCTAATAGCGTCTTTTTAGAATAACTTCCTTTTTCAAAAGAAGAGTTAGCATTTTTGTCAAAAGAACAATCATTAATTTTTTTAGAAAGTTCAAAAAAATTAGATTCATTAGATCTAGATCTATTTTTATTAGTTTCTTCGTTATTCTCTTCTTTCTTTATATAATCTCTACAATTTTGTAGAGAGGGGGTATCAAAATCGTATATAGGCAATAAAAAAGTATTTTGCTTAGAAGCCTCATTAGTTGTTTGATCATTTATAGAATTAGAATTTTCACATTCTGTAAGTAAATCAAATGTTGCCCCAATATCT
Source organism: Rickettsiaceae bacterium (assembly GCA_017995275.1). Lineage (GTDB taxonomy): Bacteria > Pseudomonadota > Alphaproteobacteria > Rickettsiales > Rickettsiaceae > JAGOJE01. The sequence continues at coordinate 1,308 of JAGOJE010000118.1, forward strand.
TGTGCAGTCGTATTGTTACTCTCAAAATTTTTATTCATTGATGAAGAATCATCATATTCACTATGAGATCCAATAGTTTCACAATTGTTACTTTTAGAAATGGAAAGAGAATATCGGAACTTATCGGAAAGATGTATGAATAGGACATTATTATATTTTTGTCCGTATAAATATATTGTTTTGAGTTCCCTTTTTATTATACCAAGTTCTTCAAGTCTGACAAAAGCTCTACGAATTTTTTGTTTGTTAAACCCGAATTTTTGTTCGAAGTGATCGTAAGATGTTTGCCAGATGGTACCAGAAAATTTTGAAGCCCCATCTTTGCTAGGTCTATACCAATAAACTATCTCCGAAAGTATAGGAATAGCGTTGAGATCCGGTTTCCCCGTCTCAGTAACAATCTCTGAATACCATGCGTGTGGAATAATGTTTCCTGGCAACATGTTATGTGTTGTATAATTTTTATGTTGCTGAAAGGCAACATAATTAGTCTCTATGTTTGAAATCATAAGAACCTCATAATATTTTTGGCTCTAATGGCAGAAAGAACTTGCAAAACACGGAGAAAAAGACTATACTGAAGATAGTATAAGAGACCGGACAATTTCTTATAACTACAGTTACTGACTGTATTTCTCGGTGTTAAGTGCTACTTCAATGCTAGCCTTAGCACCCTGTTTTTTTATTTTTAATTTATTATATCATTCATTACCTTCTTCATCCTCTTCTTCCTCAATCTCTGACAAAGTAACTTTTTCTTTTGCCATTTTTTCTCTGGCTGCTTCTATGAGCCACCTACTTCTGTCTGTCAATGCAAAATTGGCCAGATGATCGTCAAGACTCTTCAAGAAAGTTTTTGGTACTGATATAGACACCCTCTTAAGTTCACTCTTAAGTATAGCCATAACTCGAACTCCATAAATATATGTAATTTAGAATATAACCACTATTTTTTTACATGTCAATAACATACTCACAAAAAAACACAATAGATGCGTAATTCAGTGTGCGGTTTGAGGTGGACTAAACTTAAACTCTGGATGAGTTGTTTGATGTGGTTGGAGTTGATTTTTAGTAAATATATAGTTTTTATACAATTTTTATATATTAATTATAGTGATTCTACATAAAAATTATATATTTTTTGTGAATTTCTATGCTGCTTTATATCAGTGATATTTTTGCGACAGATAAAAGAAATTTCTATCTGTTCAGGATAAAAATCTTTTTTGGATCAAAAAATCAATGTCTAAAGTCGTCATGAGAAGTTTTATTTTTTATATATTCAGCAACTATTCTGACAATGAATCCTGATTTACTTCCTTCGGTTGGATTTTGTCTCAAATAATTGTCTAGCAACGTCCAGAATGAATCTGACATAGAAATCATTCTTCCCTTACATTTTTCTTTCTGGTGATTCAGATGTTGTGGATGTTCTGTTCTTAAAGTTATATCACTATTACTGTTCTTTATGAACTCTAATTCTTTTTCAGAGATCTTATTTGGATTTGGGATAATAGTTCTATTTTTACTGCTCATGATCTTACCATTCTTACTTGTGAGTTGTTTTCATTATTTTCATAATTTCTTGGTAACAGGATTCAATTTCATTTACGGCCTTGTGATCTGTTGGAGAAGCTTCTATTACTCCTTTTCCATCTTTAATAGAGTTTTTGAAGGCGACTCGGTCCTTAATGGAGGTTTCTAGGACGTAGTTAGGGGTAATATTGTTCTGATCAAAAAACGTCATAGCTTCTGACAGCGCTATAGAAGAGTGTCTAGTAGGTACTTTGTTGAAAATTAGTACTAATGGGATTTTACGTTCTTGCATGACTTGTAGTTTTTTTAATATGCTTATCAAAGATTCCACTTCCCATAAATCAACAGCTGACGGTGGGCATGTTGTAATAACATAATCACTTCTTAACAAAGCTGCTCTCATGTTGAGATCATCAACACCTGGGCTGTCAATCAATACAAAATACCCTTGAGCGTTTTTATCGGTGGCTATACTAAGTAGACTTTCCCCCCTAGCGCTTGCCACGAAAATTTCAGGTAATTTTTCTCCGGCGCTTATTACATATTCCCGTACTTTATTCCATTTGCTTACGGTACTTTGGCTATCTGCGTCGAGAACGGCAACTTTCTTGCCTTGGTTCAACATTACAGTTGCTAAGTTTAGTATGAATGTAGATTTGCCTACGCCGCCTTTTGTGCTTGCTACAGTTATTATTGCCATAATTACCCGATATTTTGATTATACATACTATATATAACAAATATATAATAAATATACAAGAACAATATATGAACGATATAAAAATTATATTGTTATGTGATTCTGACAGTCATGATAAATTATTCAGTGTTATAAAAAGGGGGCTGAAAATTGTATTAAAAAAGGAGGACAAGAAGTTTGGTGAGCGGTGTGCTTGTAGAAAACAAAAAATTCAAGCTGGCATGCATCATGCGCATATGTTCAATATTCTAGGTAATAGTTATAGAATCAAGAAAGTTAACAAGATAGAAAGTGAAACAAAAATGGGATAAGGCTTTTGCTTAAAAGTGGTCTCTTTTAAGTGAAAAATATTGGTCCTTTTTTGTGCACAATGACATTATGGATGTGGCCCCTCCCCTGCCCTCATGCAATGATAGTATTCTATAAATAGTTATATACAATTTCTATATAGTAATTATATAAAAATTGTTGTTTTATTATGTAATTAC
>JAGOJE010000119.1 GCA_017995275.1 Rickettsiaceae bacterium
GAGTATAACATATGGAAAAGAAATAACAAGCAAGCAAGAGTATATATAACTCTTCAATTTTTGTAAAACTGCATCAGTTACTAGAAAAATTATGGAAAATGACAGCTATTATGCAGTTTTATCTATATTTTACAGTATATGTTGAAATATCATGGTGTTTGATCAATTGAAAAAGGTAATCTTATGGCTGATGAAAATACTACACCTAATGGTCCTTTGCCTACTGCTACACCTATAGAACCAGAAAATGAAACATTAGAAGAGAAAGGAATATGGAGTGAATGTTGGGATAAAATTACGACTCTTTATGAAAAGTACAAAAGAGAGAGAGAACTTAATCCAATATCAGACACTATCATAGCCGATTTAAATGATGCATTTTCTCCAAAAATGGACGAAGCACACGAAGGAGTCGAACCCGTAGACCTCGATGAAACACCTCGCATAAAACCAGCAGAAAAATTCACATTCGGAGCTTTGGTTATGGGAATTTTGGGGGCTATAGGTACAGCATTTAAAGAAAGTTTCTCTGCTATTGGTAATAATATTAAAAATACACCGAGGTATATTGGTAATCTCTTCACCACCAGAAAGAAAGAACTTCCGAAGGCTGACGCCGCCCTCGATCCTACCACTCCTCAAATGCCTAAAAATACGAAAACAACTACTCAAGAAAGATTTGAAAAAATAATGAAGCGAGAGGAAAAAGATCTATCCAATAGTCTGCCACCACAACAAAATCCACCTAATAATGATGAATCTCTTCTGAAAGATTATATTACAATAGATACGGATAGTCCTCAAAACAGGACTACAGACCCAATAGGTCGTGGGCTAAGAGATACAACCCAAAAAAAACCACTCCTTCCTAAGATTCTTAGTAGCTGATTCGGCTTCTTTATCAATAGCCATAAAAAATAGGTGAAGTTTGGATTTTTTAGTAAGAGTTTGGGCTAAATGTTAGAGTAAGAATACAACAATTAATATAGAGAATTTTTATGTTGGATCCTTTGGATAGAGCGCGGGCAAAACAAATATTGTTGGAGGGGAAAGTTAAGAAAAAAGAATCTGCACCGAACTGGTTAAAGGTGGCTATAGAAAAAGGAGTGAGTGTACGTGTTACACCAGACGAAGATAACGACAATGATATAACAAGCCCTCCACCCTCCACATCCTCTTCCCCTAAAAGCATAACGAAAGGCCCTAATATCTAAATTTGTTTCTTAGCATCAGGTAGTCTTATATATAGCGGGAATGGCGCTGCATAATTCCCGTGGCTAGCTTTTTTAAATGCCAGCCTGCACAAGTTTCTTGCTTCAGGATTTGGAAATCTAGGTAGCGATATTACATTTGGTGCAATTAATAATTCTCTATCTAGTAAATTCATACCACTACCAACAATTACTATTTTCCCAGCAAATTGCGAAAGATAGCTATCTACCTTTTCTAGATCTATCATTTCAGCCTCGCAAAAAGCCTCTCCGCTAGGAAGAAAAGCCTGAGCATAAATTTGCCCCCTATATGCATTCATTAAAGCAATAGAATAATCATAATTTCTGGAATGTTCTATCGCTCGCAGATTCATCACTTCAAGACAGCCTATCCCTATAGTTTTTACCCCAGAAGCTGCAGCAATTCCTTCAGCAGCTGCAAGGCCTATTCTTACCCCAGTAAAACTTCCAGGGCCAGTTGTTACTGCCATAAAATCTAAATCTGAATAAGATAATCCAGCTTTTTCTAAAGTTTGCTCTATTAGGCTGAGTAATGTTTCTGCTTGGTTGTTTGGAATGGTACTAGCGCTGTAGGATAATATTCTTTCGTCCTCATATATAGCCACAGAAGATTTTTGATTTGAAGAGTCAAAGGCAAGTATTTTCATAATGTCATTGTTTATATATTCACGATGGTGGCCGCCCCGCTGTTGCCTCAGTGGCGCCTCCTTGTCATTCCTGTGGAAGCAGGAATCCAGGTGTAAAAAGAGCCACTTTGTGGCACATTGTAATGCTAGATCCCGGATCTTGACCCTGCTGCGCTTGGTCTGTCCGGGATGACAGTGCGTTTATGTCATTCCAGCTCAAGGTAGGAATCCATGATTAAAAAGTAGCCACTTCGTGGCGCATTATAATACCGGATCCCGGATCTTGACCCCGCTGCGCTTGGTCTGTCAGGGATGACAGTGCGTTTATGTCATTCCTGCGGAAGCAGGAATCCAGGTGTAAAAAAGAGCCACTTTGTGGCGCATTATAATGCTGGACCCCGGATCACGGTTCGCAAAGCTCACCCGTCCGGGGTGACCATTACTTCTTAGAAGAAATAATTCTTTCTCTAATTCTTGCGGCTTTACCTCTTAGGTTGCGCAGATAATATAATTTGGCTCTACGTACAATGCCTGATCTTACAAGCTGTATGTTTTGAATCATTGGGGAATATAGCATGAATCTTCTTTCCACGCCTTCACCATGGCTAATTTTACGTACAACAAATGAAGATACTACACCAGCATTCCTGCGAGCTATAACAACACCTTCATAAGCCTGAATCCTTTCGTTTGGGCCTTCAACAATACGAACGCTCACTTTTACAGTGTCGCCAACTTTGAACTCAGGTATGGATTTGCCTTCTGTAAGTCTTGCGATTTCTGTTTGTTCAAATTTTTCTACTATATTCATAATAACTCTCTTAAAACTATATTATTACCTACCCCGAGCGAATATAATCACTTCTTTAGTAAGTCTGGCCTACGTTCAGATGTAATCTTTATAGCTTCGGCTTTTCGCCACTGGTTTATATTATGGTGATTCCCAGATAATAAAACATCCGGCACTGCCATTCCATTCCAAATTTGCGGGCGGGTATATAAAGGATATTCCAATAACATTCCAGCATCGCTAAATTCTGAGAAAGACTCTTCCTCAAGGGTGGACTGATTTGCCAAAACTCCAGGTAGAAGCCTTACACAGGCGTCAATAAGAGCTATTGCGGCTATTTCCCCACCAGATAATACAAAATCACCTAGACTAATTTCGCAGGCATTATATCCTGATATGATCCTCTCGTCAATCCCTTCGAAGCGTCCACATATAATTATTATATTTCTTTTCCCAGAAATCTCTTTTACAAGCGGCTGTTTTATAGCCTTTCCACGTGGTGACATGTAATATATATCAGCATCCTGTTTTTTTTCTAAAGCATATTCCAAAGCTCGGGATAAAACATCAGGCCTCATAACGAGTCCATTTCCCCCGCCATATGGCTCATCATCGACATTTTTATGCCGCCCTACGCCAAAATCCCTGATATTCACAACCTCATAAGACCATATGTTCCTCTCTAAAGCCTTTCCAGCAAGGGAATATTGCAATGTTGATGGGAACATTTCAGGAAAGGTGGTAAGAATAGTAACGTGAAATAAGCTTTTGTCTTCCTTCATTCATTAGGCCATTTAAAGTTTAACTGAAACATTATAACAAAAATCTGTAGTAATTACTCTAATTTTTGTTATAACATCTTGGCAATAAAAAATCAGGTTTATTATGATAACACGTGAACAATTAGAACAATATATAAGCAGAATCGAAAGGCTAGAAGAAGATAAAGCCGCAATCGCCGAAGATATAAGAGAAGTAATAGCAGAAGCTAAAGGTAACGGGTTTGATGTTAAAACCATAAGGCAAATTCTAAAAATTAGAAAACTCGATAAAGATGATCTAGCTCAGCAAGAGGCTATGCTTGAATTATACCGCAGCGTCCTAGGAATATAAATACTAGCTCATACTCGCTAAAAATTGTAAATTACTTCGTCGCTACTAATACTCTTCGCTGCTAGAGCTTTAACGAAGTACCAACATAACTTAGACAAAATTTATCTCATAAGAATTCTTGACGAGATGTTCTTTTGTTGATATAAAGTCATCATCTTTGGGGCGTCGCCAAGCGGTAAGGCAACGGTTTTTGGTATCGTCATGCGTTGGTTCGAATCCAGCCGCCCCAGCC
>JAGOJE010000120.1 GCA_017995275.1 Rickettsiaceae bacterium
TTTTAGGCCGCCCTCGTGAATGGATAAATTCGAAAATGGAATGCGCAACTATGTAGTTAAAAATAATTGAGAGAGAGCAATAAAATTAGTATGGGATGTTTAAATAATAATTGCCGGAATGAAGTGCTTGGAGTTATGAGGTGAAGGTGATTAATAGAAAATACCTTGAAAAAGTTTATTTATCAAGATTCGTAGAGTTTTGGTGTGGAAAGTTACTTGAGAAAATGGTGGGCGGTAGTGGGCTCGAACCACCGACCTCTACGATGTCAACGTAGTGCTCTAACCAACTGAGCTAACCGCCCTGTTTTGTAAAGAATAACAGTCCAGGGAATCTATACTACAGAGCGGCAAAAATCAATAGATTTTTTAATAATCTGGATCCTCTCCCATGAATGCAGCTGTATCTGATGAACTAGATCCACTAGAAGGGTAGTAGTTCATGTTATCTTTTACCTCTTGTTCTATAGCTCCAGTATCAATTGATAAACTAGGGTGCTTGTGTTCTATTTTTGGGTTAATCTGAGTCAGATCAGCCTCGTGCACAGAAGGAGAAAGCGGTTCAGATGTTGTGGTCGCTATATTTTTGAGATTTTCTGTATTATCATCCTCTTTTTCGTCTTCTTTTTCATCCTCATTTACAATATTATTAGTTGTATAATCATCTCTTTTTTCTTCTTCTGCCTCCTCTTCCTCTGAAGCTATGTTAGTAGGGTCTAATGAAGCAAAATTATTAGCAATGGTTTGCACCATTTCATCGAAATATTCTTTGCTCTTCAGGAATATTTCACTGATTTTCGCTTTATTTTGCCAGAACATATATTTCCTATGTCCTTTAATTATAAATTCTTCATTTGCAACTAAAGCAGATAATATTTCTGTATCAAAATCACTGGATTCGAGAAGGTGTAGTGCGTATTTTTGTATACTCAGTGATAAATATTCAACGAATTTGATTTCTAGTTGAAGTTTGTTTTTCCATATATAATGTTCTGCTTCTATAGTGCTTTTTAGTTCTCCAAAAATGTTACTAGAGAATTTTACAGCATCATTTTCTAATGTTGAATCTATAGTCAAATCATTGCCATTAAGTTTTAAAAGAGCAACTGTTAGATTAACTTTCTCATCAATTTCATCTATATCTTTCAATTTTCCGGAGAATATTAATTCTGCTATCATTTGAGATAACACTATTCCATCAGATTTGCCTTTTTTTATGAGTTCTTTTTTCTCTTTTAGGTTTTTTATATTTGCTGTAAATTTTAGGCTATTTGTTAGTTTTTTATATGGCAGATGTCCAGTAGAGGAGATTTCTAAGCCTATTTTTATTACTTCCGCGGCGATGTTTTTTTCTGGAGGGGCAATATTTTCCATTATGATTTTTCTGGCAAGTATCTCAGCAAAATCTTCCATTTCTTTCAAATCTATTGCTACATCTTTGAAATTTTGTATGCGTGTTTCGCGTTCGTTTTCATCTACGGAATTTAATGCTACTCCTATTAAGTGGAGACCAATTTTAACTGGCCCTGCTGTCATATCTTTAAGATGATGTACTATTTTTACCAAATTCCCCATATTAGTTTGAGATTCTCTGGCTTGTATCATATGTGTACTCATTGTTTGAGATGCTGAAAATATAGAACATAAATCAGATCTTATTTGTTTGTACATGTTGAATTTATAAAGGTCGGATTTTATTTCGTTCTTTTCCGTTTTTTTATTTGGGGATCTATTCTCTAGTTCAGATATGGTGTTTTTTAATTCTATTGAGTTTTCTCCTCCATTTTTTGCTGATATAGAATTTATTCTACATTCTTTTAGTTTCTGGATATTGTCTAGAGAGGAGCCTTTATCCATGTTTGGATAGCGTATATTGGATACTACGTCATGAATTACATCATCCCCGTTATCCTTTGAGCATTTCGCTGTATTTGCTATTTTAGATAATGTTTCCGATATTTCTGATTGCTTTAGGTTTTTTAGGGTAATAAGATTTTCAATAGTGAGATTGTTTTCAGATCTATTGATGGCATCATTGAAAATTTCTAATGCTTCTTCCTTTCTTCCCATGCTGGCAAGCATTCTAGCTTGGTGATACATAAGAATTAGGCTGTGTTTACTCGCATATTCTGGGTCGAATTCCATAGCGTTTTTGAAGCAAATTAGGGCTTCTTCAAACGTTTTTTTATTATGATAAATATGTCCTAAAGTTTCGTAGGCAAGGCCGTTTTGTCTTTCTCCAATTGATTCGATGCATAAATCTTCTGCTTCTGTGTTTGTAATATCCCTTGCACTAATTGCGGCTGCTAAATTGGCGAAATATCTAGATTTGGTATTAGAGAGAAAAACTTCATCATCATGTAGATTTAGTATTGCCTTATTAAAAAAATATTCGGCATGTTTCCAATATGTTTGTTTTTTTTCATTGTCTAATTTTCCTATTTCATAGAGCTGCGCAATCTCCATATAAATTTCACCAGCTTCATTAAAAAGGTAGTGTGGTGTATCTGGTCCTAGAGATGTTATTTTTATTGATTTATCACTAACTCTAGATTCAAGATCCATTACACGGTTGTTTATGATAGATCTCGTATCTTTGGTTGGTGTAGACATGCATCCTGCTTTCATTCTTGATTTACTCATCAGTTTTCTCATATTTATTGAAGCTGATGTTTAAGTTAGCATTATTAATGTCTTAGTTACAAAGAGTTCTAGATTTTATGATGGAAAAAGTATGAATTAAGTAACATGAGTTGAAAAATTACAACAAAAGATTAGCTTGCGGTACTTGCTTACCTAGAGAGTGAAGGGGTCTTTGGTTTTAGGAACAAGCGCTGTGATCTTTCTATGTTGTGGAAGAATTATGAGGATGGCTAAGCGTTACCACTTAGTAACGCTTAGGCTGTAAGTTGGTTTGTATTATTTTTTTGTAGCTACTTTTTTTGAAGAGGCTGCTTTTTTAGGCGCCACTTTTTTGCTTGTGGCTGCTTTTTTTACTGGAGCGCTTTTTGTTACAGATTTTTTAGCTGATGGCTTTGCTGCCTTTGCTTTAGTTGTAGAGGGTTTTGCTGATACTTTTGAAACAGCTTTCTTGACGGCTTTTTTAGCTACAGATATTTCAGCGGCAACTTCTTCTTTCATTTTCTTCATTTCATCAGCAAAATGCGAAGGTTTGCTATCTTTAGTCTTGCATTGAGAATTGTCGCAGCAGCAAATGTTTTTATAGAACCATCCCATGAATCCTTTGATTTGGTTAATCCAAAAACCAAAAAATTTAGATAGATAGGAAGTCATCATACATCCAGAAGCGCAACTTTTATTATCTTGTTTTTTGTTTGTCATAATTTTATAAGTCCTATTTGTTTGTGTTAGTACTACTATGTTGTCATTTTTTGTTTGAATAATCAATAGAGTTGCAGTTTATTTTTTAGAAAAACTGCAGAAAAATAGCAAGAGTGATGTTTTTAAGCATCATAATATGTAGATTGAGCAATAAACTAGCTTATTATTGGCGCAAGAAACATCAATCTAAGTACCGTTACAGAAGCTGCAAAAGAAGTTGGGATGGTTAGATTATCGTCTAATCCTAGTTGTTTGGAGTAATATTCAACATATGTTGTTATAAGACTTGAAATCACTAATATCCAGAAATTTATCGGGTATCCTTCTATCATAAATACTATTATGCTTAAAAATAATGCTGATAAGAAAAAAGCGCATGATCCTTCGAAAGACTTTCCATTTTTGCTTGGCCTTCCAACGTGGCGTCCGAAAATTGCCGCGCAGCTATCTGATATTATTAGAACTAACCAGCTAGTTATAACAATAGGGCGTGGAAAAAATAAAGCAGTTATAAGAAACCCCATCATCATGTAACTACATCCAGAGAGCTTATATTCTCCACTTTTTTCGTGCTCTCTTATTATGGGAGCAAAAAAAATCTCTACTATATCTTGAATTTTTTTGTTATAATGCCTAGCTACATCA
>JAGOJE010000121.1 GCA_017995275.1 Rickettsiaceae bacterium
AAGAAGAAGCTGTAGCAGCTGTGGAAATTATGGCTGGTCAGGCTGGGCATGTCAATTATAACGCTATACCTTCTGTTATATACACCTCTCCCGAAGTTGCTTCTGTTGGGGCTAGCGAAGAAGAAGTAAGAAAGCTAGGTGTAAGTTATAAAGTTGGTAAATTTCCATTTCTTGCAAATAGCAGAGCAAGAACTTCTAGCAATAGTGAAGGATTTGTGAAGATTCTGGCAGATTCTAAAAATGACAGAATTATTGGCGCTCATATAATAGGCCCAGAAGCTGGAACATTAATAGGCGAATTAACTTTAGGAATGGAATTTGCAGCTGCTGCTGAAGATGTAGCGCGCACATGCCATGCACATCCAACACTTAGCGAAGCAATAAAAGAAGCCGCACTAGCTGTAGATAAGCGAACTATTAATATCTAGATTATCATATAATTTGGTATCTATCAGAGTTTGTAAGCTAAAAATAAGATATGCATCTTGCAGAGGTTGTTATTCCTGTCTTAGGTAGGAATCGATGATTGCAGCTGACAAACTTTTCTGTTCTGGATAACACATCCCTCAAAGTCTGAGTATCTATAGACAAAATTACTACCTAGAGCCACCGTAGTGAATAGGTGCATAAAAATTATCTTGTTTTTGTATAGTTATCCTTGTAAAATGGATATAAGGCCTCCATTTTGCAAGGATAACTATGTTAAAAAGATCTGATTATATTGATGCTATAGAAAGTGCATTTTTGGTGAATCCAGTATGTGCTTTGCTTGGTCCAAGGCAGTGCGGTAAAACTACATTATCTAAGCAATATTCTGCTCAGATGGAGATGCGGGTACATTTCTTTGATTTAGAGGATCCGACGCATCTGTCAAAACTAGCTAATCCCAAATTTGCATTACAGAATTTAGATGGTTTGATAGTAATAGATGAAGTGCAAAGAGTCCCAGAACTATTTCAATATTTAAGGGTTTTCGTTGATGAAAAGCCAGGCAGACAAATTCTCATTCTTGGAAGTGCTTCCAGTGAGCTCATAAAACAGTCATCGGAGACTTTAGCTGGTAGGATAAGTTACATAGAAATGAACCCGTTCTCCTTAAAAGAAGTTGGAGACATCAATAAATTATGGCAGAGGGGTGGTTTTCCAAAGTCTTTTTTAGCTCAATCGGACAAAGTAAGCAATGAATGGCGAAAAAATTATATAAGAACTTTTCTTGAGAAGGATATAAGAAATTTGGGTTTTGATATATCAGCTCAAACCATGAGAAGATTCTGGTATATGCTTGCACATTACCATGGTCAGATTTTTAATGCATCTGAAATAGGTCGTTCAATTGACGCTAGTCATAAGACTACTGATAGATATCTTGATATATTAACAGGAACTTTCATGATTAGGAGACTATCTCCTTGGTTTGAAAATATTTCAAAAAGACAAGTTAAATCACCAAAAATATTTTTTAGAGATAGTGGTTTGTTGCATACAATTTTGGGCATAGATAATTTGTCTGCGCTTCGTATGAATCCAAAGCTTGGGCCTTCATGGGAAGGCTTTGCTTTAGAGGAGGTAGTAAGAGTTCTAAAGGTAGATGTGGAGGATTGTTATTTTTGGGCTTCTCAGAGTGGAGCGGAGCTTGATCTGTTAGTGTTAAAAGATTCAAAAAAGCTTGCTTTTGAGATAAAATATACTGATAGTCCAAAGATAACAAAATCCATGCGCGTGGCTATGGAAGATTTATCGCTTGATAGTCTTACTATCATTATTCCTGGTAGGGATAAATTTAGATTGGATGAGAAAATAGATGTTTGTGGATTAGAGGAATATATTTCACTTACTTTTTAACATGTTCCTTCTGTTTTGGTGATTCATCTTGCTGGTCACTATCTGTACCCCATAGATGTTTTTTCATTATCCACCCATCGTGGGAAGAGCATTTTATTTTGCACCAGTTTTTCTCGCATTTTTTAAACTGGCAGCGAATGTTTGGCGATAGTTTTGCAACTACTCTGCTTGATAGGTCTGGTGATTTGTAAAGAGATGCTATTTCTTTGCTTATCAGAACTACAGATCTTTTGCCAGATAGAACGCTTGAGTGAACCCATCCACCTTGGCCATCAATATCCTTAACAAAACGCCATTGCTCAAATTCTGCTGTTATTTCTAGCGGTTCTCCTTTCTTTACAAAAACCCAGTCTATCGGATATCGTACTCCAGGGCCGCTTCTTGCATTTACCTCGTTGGATTTTGTGCTAACAAATCTAGGTACAGGCAATTTTTTTGAGGCATAGCTAGCTTGCATGATAAATAATGATAAGAAAAAAAATAGAATTTTAGTTAGTTTCATATTCATCTATTACCTCCTCGTCAGTTTGTGCCATCACATAACTTCCTGCTCTAAATTGATTTTTTATACGTGTGATTTCGTTCTCGCTTATTCCAACTGATTTCAACACTGCTCCGCCTAGTTGCAATCCTGTTTCATAATCTTCAGGTACTATCATAGTAGCACCGGCTTCGTACAGTTCTGAAGAGTTTCTAAGGTCGTGTGTGCGAATGATAATTGCTAGATTTTGGAAGTTTGACGATATAACCTTCAGTGCTTTCTTTATAGTCACTTCATTGTCTATAGTAAGAATTATAGAAAGCGCCCTTGATGCTGCTGCTGCTTTTAAAGTTTCAACTTGTCCTATATCTCCCTTAAAAATAGGGAATCCACTGGATTGCTCTTCTTTTACTACATCAGCATTTATATCAAGAGCTATGTAATTTACAACTTCAGCTTCTAGTACTCTTGCTACCATTTTACCAACTTTCCCAAACCCTGCGATTATAACATGTTGAGTTATATCGCTAGTGCCTTTTTCAAGAGTCTGTACTGGGTTTATATCTACTTCTTCCTCGAGTCTTTCCGCTATCTTCTCGCCTAATGCAGATAAAAGAGGCGTGAGTGCCATTGTGCAGGTTACTATAAGTAAAAGCATCTTACCTATATTATGGCTTATGATGTTGTTATCCATAGCGAGATTGAACAAGATGAATGCAAATTCTCCACCCTGGCTAAGTAGCAGCCCTGAGTGAAGTGATACTCCTTTTGAGAAGCCGAACAATATGCACAATCCGCTGATTATAAGTGCTTTTACTACTATAAGGCTTATGGAAAATATTAGGATTTTATCTATGCTGTTGTAGATTTCCCTCCAATCTATGGACATACCTACGGACATGAAAAATAGACCGAGTAGTAATCCTTTGAATGGGTAGATGCTTTCTTCAGCTTGAAGCCTGAATTCTGTTTCTGCAACCAAAACTCCTGCAACGAATGCTCCAAGAGCTAGAGATAGGCCAAAATGTTCAGTTCCCCAAGCCGCTGATAGAACAATGAGCAATGTTGCGCCAATAAATAATTCATTACTTCCAGGCCTGTCAGCTGGAATGAGTCCAAATAGTGGTCTTAAGAATAAGCGGCCAGCAATGAATATAGCCACTAGTGCTACTATTGCTTTTATGAAAGATAATCCAACTGCATGTAAAATTGCACTATCATTGTTTTTTGCTAGTAGTGGAATTACAACGAGAAGGGGGACCACTATGAAGTCTTGTAGAAGTAATATTGCTAGCGATATCCTACCAGTTTGAGTTGATGCATTGCCGCTTCCTTCAATAACCTGCATAACCACAGCTGTTGATGATAGTGCAAGGCCTCCACCTATGATTATGGCTGTAGCATTGCTACCAGTGAACATCACTACCGCTCCTGCTATTATTACAGTTGTGATTAATACCTGCATAGAGCCCAGGCCTAATACATATTTTCGCATGGCTTTTAAACGTTCGAATGAAAGCTCTAGCCCTATAGCAAATAGCAAAAAGACCACTCCAAATTCTCCGAGTAATTCTATATCCTTATGCTGAACATAGCCAAGGCCGTAATCGCCTATCACAGTGCCTGCTACAAGATAACCAAGCACA
>JAGOJE010000122.1 GCA_017995275.1 Rickettsiaceae bacterium
TGTTTGTATAAAATCATCAACGAAACCATCCGTTATATCCCTTCCCTTTGAAGATATAATACCAGTAGTAACTGTTCCACCAAGACCAAAAGGATTGCCAATAGCTATAACCCAATCTCCGACTCTGGATTTCGCAGAATCTCCAAATCTTACAAATGGTAATGGTGATTTCGTCTCAACTTTTAACAAAGCAAGATCCGTACGAGCATCACTACCTATTAATTTTGCTGGAAGCTCTTCATTGGTGCCAAGTTTTATATAAATCTCGTCAGCTGATTCAATAACATGGTGATTTGTTACTATATAACCACTAGATTCAATTATAAAACCAGAACCTAAAGACGTTGATTTTGGAGTTTCATACATTTCCTCAAAGCCGAAAGGATATTCAAAACGCTCAAAAAACTCCTCTATTCCTGGCGGCATTCCTCTAGGAATCTTCTTTCCAGAAAATACTTTAGATTTCTTTGTATGTTTTGAAGTATAAACATTCACAACAGCTGGAAGAAGTGGCTGTACAACATCCGCAAATCCAGCAGGAACAGGAGTTGTAGCAAGTACTGTTGTACAGCTAAACACAAATAATAAAAATATTAGAGCTCTTTTTAGCATATCTGCACCTCTTTTATTTACCTATGTTCAAAAATTTAAGAAATTCACTTTTTGGAGAAATAACAAAAGATGTATCCTCTTTCTTCAAGCTGTTTTGATAAGCTATAAGAGATCTGTAGAATTTATAAAATTCCGGATCTTTAGAATATGCTTCATTATATAACTTTCCAGCCTGATAATCTCCCTCACCTTTTATTGTCTCAGCCTTTTTATAGCTTTCAGACAATAGTATCTGCACTTCTTTATCTGCTTTTGCGCGTATACATGCTGCCTCTTCCTCGCCTTCCGCTCTAATCTGCTTTGCCTCTTTTTCTCTTTCTGTCTGCATACGGCTATATATGCCAGAGCTATTTTCCTTTGGAAGATCAGTTCTTAATATACGAACATCCGTCATTTCTAAACCGAAATCTCTTGCCGCTTCATCTGTTATATCACTAATCTGCTGCATTATATTTCCTCTTTCCTCTGATAACAGTGCTGTTAAAGGAACTCGCCCAATCACCTTCCTCATTGAGGATTCTATGATTTTATTAAGTCGAACACTTGCGCCATAATTGTTAGATACAGTTTTATAGAAAGTAACAGGATCTTTTATTTTAAACTTACCGAATGCATCCACTATAACCCTTTCACCATCGGCAGATGTGAGCTCTTTTGCCTCAGCATCAACATGTAAAATTCTATTATCGTAATATATTACATTTTGAACTAATGGAACTTTCATTTTTAACCCAGGCTTTGTAACCACCCTTACAGCCTCCCCGAATTGGAAAACTATAGCATATTCTCTGCTATCAACTACAAATAATGAAGATAACAGCATAATCAGCACCACAACCACTGAAGGTACAATTACATTTAAATTTAGTTTTATGTTTCTCATATCCCTCTCCTACTTATCTATATTCATGTGAGGCAAAGTACCTGATTCGATTATGGTTTTGCGGCTTCCTGTAAGAACAGATTCTGCAGTTTCCAAATAAAGCCTATCCCTAGTAACTTGTTTTGAATTGTTATATTGGGACATCACGGCATTAAAACGACTCACATCTCCTTGCGCTCTTGAAATAGTACTGCTTTTATATCCTTCTGCTTCTTGAATCATCTTTTCAGCCTCTCCCCTAGCTTTAGGAAGCACATCATTACTATATGCATGAGCTTGGTTTATGGACCTTTCCTTATCAGCTTTAGATGTCTGCACATCTCTATAAGCGTCTATAACTTCTGCAGGGGGTTCTGCTTTTAGCAATTGAACTTTCTCTACAGCAACGCCTGCTTTGTAATTATCCAAAATTTCCTGAATTAGCTTTTCTATTTTTAAAGCTATTTCCTGCTTTTGGTTAGAGAGTATGGACGCTATAGGAGTTATTCCAACTATTTCACGTATAGCGCTTTCTGAAGCAGCTTTTATAGTATCTTCAGGTGATGAAACATTTAGCACGAAAGCTGACACATCTTTTATATGCCACATTACGTCAGCATTTAAGTTTATAATATTTTGATCCCCAGTCAGCATCAAATTTTCGCCAGAGGCATAATCCTGAGCATCATATCCCTTTGCAGATCTATAACCAATTTCTATACGCCTTGATTTATTTACGCTTTCTATTATCGCCTTTTCAAATGGAGCTGGTAAATGGTAATTAAGCCCAGCTTCGCCTTTGCGTACAAATTTCCCGAATCTCATTATAACTGCTTCTTCCCCTTCTTGAACTTTGTATATTCCCGAAGCTATCCATAGAAGGAAAATACCTGCTAAGGCCATAATAATCTTATCTGGCGTCATATTGATATTAAAATCGTCAAAAAACTGTGGATATTTCTTTTGCCTTCTATTTGTGAATATGTTATCACTCGGTTTTGGATCGTCCCAAGGAGATTGAAAGAAAAACTTATATAATGCTTTTACCATGAGAAAGTACCACCTAATATTAACTATGGTTAGTATAATAATTATAACTACCTAATTCAAGATCAGAATGGAAAAGAGAGAAAAAATAGCTAAAACAAAATTGGAAATTGATAGAGTTAAACAAATATTGATAGTTGCCTCTGGAAAAGGCGGAGTTGGCAAATCTACTATTTCAGTTGCTATTGCTGAGCAATTAACGTCCCAAGGAGCAAAAGTTGGAATTATCGATGCTGATATTTATGGCCCATCCATACCAACTATACTGGGATTATCAGGAAAGCCAGAATTATCGGGAAATAAAATGGTTCCCCTTATTAGCCGTGGTATAAAAGTTATTTCTATGGGTTTTTTGGTATCAGCGGATTCTGCAATTGCTTGGCGCGGGCCAATGTCTACAAAAGCGATGTACCAACTTTTCTGCTGCACAAATTGGGGGGATCTAGATCATTTGATAGTAGACACCCCTCCAGGGACAGGAGATATACATTTAAGCCTCCTAGAAAATTACAATATAGATGGAACTATCATTGTAACAACTCCACAAAAAATAGCAGTGGCAGATGTTATAAAAGCTATAGATTTATACAAAAAATTCTCTGTTCCAATATGGGGAATTGTAGAAAATATGAGTGATGCATTCAGTGGAACTGGTGGAACTGATTTGGCAAAAAAATACAATATACCATTAATAGCCCAAATTCCACTAAACAAAGAAATTTCCGAAAGGACTGACAAAGCTATAGAAATAGGCAGCATAATGCCCAGACTTCTTTTGTGAATGCCTTTTGAGGGAAAGTATCCGAGTGCACTCTCAACCCCTCGCTTACGAAGATGTAGAGTCTTAAAAGTCAAGTACAAAAGGCATAATTTTGTGATTTTTTCAGCAGCTAGCTCTCACTCCCCAACTAACTACTTTATATCAGATAAATATAAAGTTGCTATTAAGATACAATCCAGCATGATAATCCAGCAACTTGTTGCTCTTTGATAATAATGAGTCCTTCGGACCAGTTTTAAAGCTGTATTCCTGCTCAATGCAGGAATGACAAGAACGGAGACCAGAAGAATGAAGTAACGCGCTTTTTAGAGATCTTCATGAATAAATTACTCCTGCCTAACCCCTCTTAGAAACTCCTCAAAGCTCATAGCGTTGCTACCCGCTTTTTGAAGCAATTCTATTTTTAACAAGCCACGACCGCATATTATAGACAAGTCCGATGTAATAGCCCCAATCTCACCTTGAACATTTGAATCAGAATTAATTGCTATTGCCTTTAGCATTTTCACCCTATGCCCTAAAAAACTGGCAGATACCCCAGGCCAAGGACTCATCCCTCTTATTTTCCTTTCTATCTCTACAGCAGATGCGCTCCAATTAACCTCCCCATCTTCTTTAGTGAGTTTATGAGCGTAAGTTACACC
>JAGOJE010000123.1 GCA_017995275.1 Rickettsiaceae bacterium
TCCCAACATTCACTCCATATTCCTTTCTCTTCTAATGTTTCATTTTCTGGTTCTATAGGTGTAGCAGTAGGCAAAGGACCATTAGGTGTAGTATTTTCATCAGCCATAAGATTACCTTTTTCAATTAATCAAACACCATGATATTTCAACATATACTGTAAAATATAGATAAAACTGCATAATAGGTGTCATTTTCCATAATTTTTCTAGTAACTGATGCAGTTTTACAAAAATTGAAGAGTTATATATACTCTTGCTTGCTTGTTATTTCTTTTCCATATGTTATACTCTGGTCTATCTAAAAAAGGCGTAAAAGATGGCGACGAAATTCATACATTTGCGGGTACAAAGCTCATACTCCATGCTTCAGAGTGCTCTGAAGATAGAGAAAATCATAAGCAAATGTAAGGATATGAACATGCCTGCAGTAGCTGTATCGGACAGGAATAATCTTTTCGGAATGCTCGAATTTGCTACATATGCCTGTAAATCTGGTATTCAGCCTATTCATGGAGCCATCCTTACAATAGATGACCAAGGGAAAACTGGAGATATTTTGCTCATTGCTAAAAATGGCATAGGTTATAGAAATTTACTAAAACTTGTGAGCGGAATATATACAGATCCAGATTTTACTGCCACTCACAATATATATCTCTCTACTTTAGAAAAATACAGCGATGGGTTAATCGCTCTATCAGCTTATACAGATGGTCTTGTAGGAAAATCTATATTGGAAGGAGATTTAGATTCAGCAAAGAGCTATATCAAGAAGTTTCAGGATATTTTTGGTGATAGATTTTATATGGAAATTATGCGCCATGGCTTATCTGCTGAGCAAAAAATAGAGAAGAAATATATAGAACTCTCTTGTCAGATGGAAGTTCCGCTTGTCGCTACAAATAATGCATTATTTGAAAATATAGATATGCATGAGGCACATGATGTTTTGCTTTGTATAGCAGCTGGCCTTACGAAAGAACATTCGGATAGAAAAATGGCTAGTAATCAATGCTATTTTAAATCTCCTGATGAAATGGTGGAACTCTTTAAAGACATTCCAGAAGCTATTGAGAACAGCGTTAATATAGCCAAAAGATGTAGCGTGATGGCGGAAAATTCAGATCCAATGCTTCCGAATTTTGACGCTTTAGCAAGCGAGGCGGATATTCTTCGAAAAGAATCAGTTGATGGCCTGCTGCAAAGGTTGAAGGATAAATTCAGAAATGAAAATATTCCTCATGATGAACAAGAATCCATAACAAAGATCTATATGGATAGGCTGAATTATGAGCTTAAGATAATTTGTGATATGAACTTTGCTGGGTATTTTCTAATAGTTTCAGATTTTATAAAGTGGAGTAAGGCAAATGGTATATCAGTGGGTCCTGGTAGGGGTTCTGGAGCTGGTTCTATAATAGCGTGGAGCCTTTTAATTACGGATCCTGATCCAATAAGATTCGGTCTTATTTTTGAACGTTTTCTTAATCCAGAGCGTGTATCAATGCCAGACTTTGATATAGACTTTTGCCAGGAACGTAGGGAAGAGGTCATAAAATATGTCCGCGAGAAATATGGCTATAATAGAGTAGGGCAGATTATCACTTTTGGTAAGATGCAGGCTAAAGCAGTTATTAAGGACGTAGCAAGGGTTCTGGGTCTTCGTTATGAATTTGCAGATTATTTGACAGAACTAGTGCCATTTAATGCAGTGAACCCTGTAACTTTGGAGCAAGCTTTGCGAGAAGTCGCTGAACTAAAACAAGCAGCAAGCGGTGGTGGGTTATATAACCTCGAAGGAGAAGAGGAGCTGATAAAACAAGTTCTGGATACGGCTCTTACTTTGGAGGGGTTACATAGACACGTTTCTGTTCATGCTGCAGGTATAGTAATAGGTAGTAAGGATCTTATAGAAATATTACCTCTTTATAAAGATCCATCCGGAGAGATGTTGATTATACAATATTCTATGAAATATGCAGAAGCTGCAGGGCTTGTGAAGTTCGACTTTCTAGGGCTGCAAACTCTTACAGTTATTGCAAAATGTCTTGAGCTATTAAAAGCTAAAGGCATAGATATTGACCTTCCAAATTTACCTCTGACTGATAAGAAAACCTACGAATTACTTAGTAAAGGTGATGGGGCAGGGGTGTTCCAGTTTGAAAGTGTAGGCATGCGTGACACATTGCGGCGTATGAAGCCAGACTGCGTGGAGGATCTTATAGCGCTTGGTGCTTTATATAGGCCTGGTCCTATGGATAATATACCAACCTATATAGCATGTAAGCATGGGAAGGAAAAACCAGATTACCTACATCCTCTTTTGGAGTCTATTTTGAAGGAAACCTATGGAGTTATTATCTATCAAGAACAGGTGCTTGCTATAGCCCAGGTTCTTGCAGGATATAGCCTTGGAGCAGCCGATTTACTAAGGCGCGCTATGGGTAAAAAAATCAAAGCTGAGATGGAAGCTCAGGAGCAGTTATTTACCTCAGGCGCAGAGAAGAATAATGTTGATCCAGAACAGGCAAGAAGCATATTCGCTACTGTAGAAAAATTTGCTGGATATGGATTTAATAAGGCTCACGCTACTTCCTATGGAATTGTTTCCTACCAAACTGCTTATCTAAAAGCAAATTATCCTACTGAATTTTTAGTAGCATGTTTGAATCTTGACATGAATGATAGCGAGAAGATAAATCTTTTCATGCAAGAGGCAAAGCTGCATGGCATAACAGTTCTTGCTCCCGATATAAATATATCTAGCGGTTATTTTACGATTGAAGATGGAAATATAGTTTTTCCACTAGGTGCTATTAAAAATGTCACCCCTTCTTTTGGGGAGCTTGTTCGCGCACAAAGGAAAAAGCCATTTAAAGATATTATAGATTTTGTTGAGCGTATGCCTTCAAAATCGGTAAACAAAAGATCATTGGAGAATTTGATAAAGGCTGGATGTTTTGACAAATTAAATCCTAACCGCAATTCTCTGCTATCTAGTATTCCTAATCTTCTATCTCATCACAATCTACATCATAAAGAGAAAGAGGCTATGCAAATTAGGCTTATGCCAGAGCCGCAGGATCATATTTTACTTAAGGCGGAGGATTTCTCTAATGAGGAAAAAGCTTTCATAGAATTTGATGTTGCAGGAACATTTTTCTCTTATCACCCTCTTGATGATTATGGACCTATATTAAAGGAAAATAAGATAGTAGATGTGGATTATGTGAGAAACAAAATGCCTGAAAAATCCAATCACATAAGGATAGCGGGTGTCATACAGAAAAAAGATTCTAGAATGTCAGCAAGGGGGAGGTTTATAACTCTTGGTATATCCGATCCATCTGGTAATATTGATGTTACAATATTTAGCGAAGAAATATTGAAGAATTTCGTCCATCTGCTGGATATAAAATCTAAAGTCGTGATATCTTGCGATGCTTTTAAAGATGAAGGTGGAGTTAGGCTTACAGCAACAGGATTTCAAAGTCTAGATGACATAATGAAAAAAACAGTTCACATGATAAAACTATCACCTAAGAATTCGGATGATCTTAAAAAAGCCCTCAAATTGATAGCCGAGAATAAGCAAAATTCCGATGCTAATAGCAGAGTGGAAATTTTCATAAATTCTGGTAGTGATTTTGCTGTAAAAATTCAACTTCCTCCTATGGGTCTTCCAGCTGATATTATAAGAAAACTTGGAGATGGGGCAGATTCTTAATTGCTAGTGCCTTTCCTATAACTCTCTACATTATTATTGTGAGATCCTAGATCTTTAGAGAAATTATGCCCACCTGTTCCATTCGCAACAAAATATAGGGCATTAGTCTTTGCAGGGGTTATTGCTGCTTCTATGGATTTGCGGCTAGGGCATGCAATAGGTGATGGTGGAAGGCCAAATATATGATATGTATTATAT
>JAGOJE010000124.1 GCA_017995275.1 Rickettsiaceae bacterium
AATTCATCCTGAAGAACAGATACCGTCTCATGATGATCTCCAGCAGCCTTTCTAACATAAGAATGAGAGAAATGAGGCTCAATTGATGTAGAGCAATCAGCCAAAACAGATATATGCCCTGTCGGAGCTATAGTGGTTAAAGTTGCATTTCTTCTTGGCTTTCCATCCTTATATATGGAGTACTGCCAATTAGGGAATGGCCCCCTCTCCTCAGCTAGTTTTTCTGAAACTAAAGCACATTCCTCTTGTATAAATCTCTGCAAATCACTTGAGAAGGTATGAGCTTGTTCAGAATCGTATGCAAAACCTCTAGAAACCAGCACATCTGCAAGACCCATTATGCCTATGCCGATTTTACGATTCGACTTGGAAACAGAGTTTGAATTTTGGGAACCATTATCACTTACTTCAACTATATCATCCATCATCCGGACTATAATGGAAATATCTTTTTTCAAGGAATTGTAATCAAATGCTTTTCCACTTCCTAAATAGTGTGGCAATGAAATACTGCCAAGGTGACATACTTCATATGGCAACAAAGGTTGTTCTCCACAAGGCGTTGTTGTTCTAATAAGGCCACGACCATTAGCTTGTACATTAAAATCTTTTGTGGGATTAAAGTCATTTATGACATCCAGATTCAGAAGGCCTGGGTCCCCTTTTCTATGCGCACATTCTGCAATAAATTTTAAAATTTCGGTGGGATCTAACATTACTCTGCCATCAGACTGAGTATTTCCAACAATTCTATTCGCCGCCGAAGAAAAAACCTTTCCTTCATTCGTTATTTGCAAATCAGGTGCAGGGACTCCTCTACTAACAGCGAGAGCGTGCATTTGAGCCAAATCATCTCGCGTTAGTACTCTTGCTGAATCTCCATAACCATACTTACACAGTAGCATTTCTCCAGCGTTAAAGGCTTGGTTAAAATCAGGAGAGATTGCAACGGATATATTTGCATCACTTATTTCATAATCCATCTTTACTCTAGAAAAACTAAAAATATCAGGGTGCTCTGCACTTAGGCTAGCCATATAAGCCGCCCTTTTTACACCACTATAATCAACCAGAGGCTTTGTGGAGAGCACTATAGAGCGCAGAATTTCGACAGGGCCAGGAAAAGCTCTACCACTCGCATCATCTGGAGACAACCGAGGAGGAAGCTCACTCAAATCAAGACCGACACCGATCCCGTCCAAAAGAGCATTGAGGATAGCAACCTTTGTAATACTATTAATTTCACGAAGCGTTTTCTCGATTGGAATAACCATACACCCCGATAAACCAAGATTCGGTGCTCGTAGGGGATTTATCAGTGCCGCAGAAGTAGGAAAAAATGCACGACGCGCTAGCAAATCCTTATAATGTCCTTGCCATATATTTTTCTCATCGCTGTTGGTATAATAAGATACATAATGCTGAGTAACTTTATCTAACCACTCATCTATTGTTAAATCTTGCTGAAAAGCAAAGTACCTTTTATGAAGAAGATCAAGGGCTCGAGGAGACCAATTAGTACTCATTTTGTCCATCCTGTTGTATTACTGTGAACACCCTCTCCAAGTTACAGTTGGTGTTCATTCTTTGCTCCAACCCAAGCCCTGTGACCCCAAATTAGGCCACAGGGTTTTCTTCTGGGGAGGAAGAAACTTAAATTTTTAAACTACCCACTGAGGGGTCCGAGACATATAGCCGTTTGTACCTAAAAAGGTATTTGCGGAAATTCATTGAATTACCACCAGACACACTCTATTTATAAATATATATCTTCGGAGAGCTCCCCCCATATTGGGAACAGTCCTCTTTCCTCACGCATTACTGGGAAAATTCACAGTAAAATCCATACAAAGGAAAGTACGCTATATATTTTTTCTAACTTAGAGAGCAGCTATTGCATTCTTCAGAACTCAGAGTAAAATATATAATGTAATTGCATATTATGTGTTTGATTTTGCAAAATCAACAAAATTTTTACATTTTTGTTGCATTTTTCTATATTTTTCATATAATTAGGTTTATCGGAAACTAAAGTTAAGAAAAACAAAAGATGATAGTAAATTCAAATCAAATACGTGCCGCCCGCGCTCTGCTAGATTGGACTGTTGCCCAATTAGGAGAGAGAGTTGGGGTGGGAGCAACAATGATTTCAGCAATTGAAACCGGAAGATCTTCAGGTTCTAAGGACGTTCTTACAGCCATTATATATGCATTCCAGGCCGCTGGCGTAGAACTTATGGCGGATGGAGGCGTCAGACCTCGTCAAAGCAAAGTAATTTCATATCGTGGGAAAGATGGATTCAAGGCATTCTTTGACGACGTATATGAGATAGCAAGTACTCACCAAGCTCCAGATATATCTATTACAAATGTCAATGAGGCCGAGTACGATAAATGGCTTGGTTCATATGAGGTTGTTCATGCTAATAGAATGACAAAGCTAAAAAACGTGAAGTTACGCGTTTTAATGAAGGAGCATGATATTCATCTTACATCGACATCTTACTGTGAATACAAATGGGTTCCGGAGGAACAGTTTGCGGGCGTATCACTCTATATTTATGGGGACAAAGTCGCATTCATAGAATTTTCTGAACAAGATGTGAGCGTTACTCTAGTTGAAAGTCCTACGGTTACTCTTTCATTGCGCAAAATGTTCGAAACAACATGGAAAAATGCGTTCGACAGGTCCAGTCTATGAGCAACGTATTATCTTTTCCGATTCCCAATTACCAATTTGAAAAAACAAACGATTTTGCATTAGATATAAAAAGTCTCTTCAATCATAAGAAAGAAGGTCACATGGAAAGATGGGAGTACGGCCCATCACTATTTGAAACTGACCCTGCGGGTGGAAGCCATCATTGGGCAAATCTTGTTAAGAATCCAGGAAATTACTATTTAACAGAGGAGGATATCTCCTGCATCCAACACGCAATAAATACTGAAAAACTTCAGAAATACTTATCAAAAATTGAGACTGTCATTGAGCTAGGACCGGGTAGCGAAAAGGCAATACTTTCCAAAACAATTCCATTTTTAAAGAAGTGTAGTCATTTGGAAAAATATATTGCCGTTGATGCAACCCTAGAGCAAGCGAAACAATCGTCTTTTCTGGTAAGAAAAAAAATGTCTATTAATGTAGGGGTTAGAGAATGTAACTTCATGCATGCTCCGATGACCCCAATAATGTCCGGAAAATGCGCAACGGTAATGTGGGGAAGTTCCCTTGGGAATATTGAAGGATCTGCTGACAGCAACCCACATAGAATGCTAATTGGCACTCTCAATATCATTCAGCAAGGTATGAAATCTGGGGACGTCCTCATAGTATGCTTCGATACCGAGCAAAATGAAAATAAAATTATTAAGGCATATAGTGAGCATCATCTACAAGCACAAGTTCTTAGTGTCGTTTTTAGGGCAAAACGCGACCTATATATTAATGGGACCTTTGATCCAAAAATATGGAGGCACAAACCTGTATGGTATCCAAGAAGCCAGCAGTTGGCACATACCCTGTACCCCCTATTTGATCAAGAATTGCACTTCGATAACCAACTCGTAAAAGTTCCTGCATGGACAGAGTTTATATCTAATAATAGTTATAAATTTAGCCCTGACGCAATTATATCCGCTGCAAAAAATGCTGGCTTTACATCGGAAACAATCCAGAATGGTGCGATGGCACTACTGATAGCAGAAAAACCATAGAATAGCTAAACTCTACTACCTAATTATTAATTTATTTCTCTGTGCCATATTTTTCTAAACCTTGTGTATGAGCAGTGACCTGCTCCCGAAGTTTAGTCCAGATTTAAGTAGAGTCTTTCATAGGTTATAGGGTTAAATTATGGGTTAAGCAAGAAGATGGCTGCGGGGCCGATAAGAGCCCTGCGCAGACAGCATCTTG
>JAGOJE010000125.1 GCA_017995275.1 Rickettsiaceae bacterium
CTACAATAGTTATATATTTTTTGCATTAGGTAAATCTTTATATGGCGAAGAAGGGTTGATAATAGTTTCTGTGATCTCTGCTTATATGATAATTTTTACAAATTTCTTATCAGTATTTGCCCTTGTACATTACGCAGAAGAGGGGGCAAATCACCACAGCCCATATCCAAGCCTCACAACTTTATGTAGAAGATGCGCAGTAAATCCTCTAATAATTGCAAGTATCCTTGGTTTTACTTTTAATTATCTTGATCTAAAATTGAATATTTGCATAAGAAACACTCTCGAGAGCCTATCTGATGCAGCTCTTGCAATGGGTATAATGAACGTAGGTTCTGGCCTTAGATTTTCTATAAATTCTGAATATTTTTCTCAGATCAAAATCTCGATATTAGTGAAACTACTAATTTTGCCAGTAGTAACATTCATAATATTATCTACAATCTCAGTTACTGGCGTTCCAAAGCATGTAGGAATATTGTATAGCGGATTACCATGTGCAACCACATCATACGTGCTTTCTAAGCAACTAGGTGGTGATCATGACCTTATGGCATCAATAATAACTGTGACAACCATTCTTTCTGTGCTAACATTATCGCTGCTTTTATATATTTTCCAATTTTGATGAGAAGAGTAATTATGAAAAAAGATAGGTCACTTGCTCAAGAAGCTTTAGAATACCACAAACAAAATAACCACCCGGGAAAAATCGCAATAATCCCAACAAAGCCCCTTTTGTCTCAACATGACCTATCACTTGCATATTCACCAGGAGTTGCTGCTCCTTGCCTTGAAATAGAAAAACGGCCAGAAGCAATTTATGAATATACTTCTAAGGGAAATATGGTAGCAGTTATTTCTAACGGAACAGCCGTGCTTGGGCTTGGAAATTTAGGAGCTGCAGCATCAAAGCCAGTTATGGAAGGAAAATCTGTATTATTTAAAAAATTCGCTGATGTTGATTCTATAGATCTTGAGGTATCTACTGAAGATCCTACAGAGTTCATAAATGTAGTAAAACATCTAGGGGCAAGTTTTGGAGGTATAAATCTTGAAGACATAAAGGCACCAGAATGTTTCATAATAGAAGATGAATTAAAAAAAATTATGGATATACCCGTGTTTCATGATGACCAACATGGGACTGCTATTATAACTGCAGCTGCTTTGATTAACGCATGCCATATAACAAATCGCAAGATTGAGGATATAAAAATTGTTGTAAATGGCGCAGGGGCGGCTTCCATAGCATGCGTGGAGCTTATGAAGAAAATGGGAGTTAGTAAGCATAATGTGGCAATATGCGATACTAAAGGTGTGATATATGAAGGTCGCACAGATGGTATGAATAAATGGAAAGAAAAACATGCTATAAAGACTGATAAACGGACTTTAGAAGAAGCAATGAAGGATGCTGATGTCTTCATCGGTCTATCTGTAAAAGGAGCAGTTACAGAAAAAATGGTAACCGCTATGGCAAAAAATCCCATAATTTTTGCTATGGCAAATCCGGACCCTGAAATAACTCCAGAAGAAGTTCTTTCAGTAAGAAAAGATGCAATAGTTGCAACTGGTAGGTCTGATTATAATAATCAGGTGAATAATGTTATGGGATTCCCATATATTTTTCGCGGAGCCCTTGATGTGAGAGCTTCCGTTATAAATGACGAAATGAAAATAGCTGCAGCAAATGCCATAGCAGAACTTGCAAGACAACCAGTTCCCAATGAAGTATCTAGTGCCTATTCTGGTAGAAAAATGCAATATGGGCCAGAATATATAATTCCAGCACCATTTGACCCACGCCTAATTACAACCGTCCCTATTGCTGTTGCCAAAGCGGCTATAGAAAGCGGAGTTGCAAGAAAAAAAGATATCGATTTCAAAAAATACAAAGCAGAACTTGAGGGAAGGCTAAATTCAAAGTCTAACTTCATGAATGTAGTGTTCGATAAAATGCATTCAAATCCCAAAAGAATAGTATTTGCAGAAGGTGAAGAAGAAGAGACAATAAAAGCTGCAATAATGCTGAAAGATGAAGGGTATGGATATCCTATACTTGTTGGGAAAGAGGACAAAATTACTTCCATAGCAGAAAATTTTGGATCTGAAGAAGATTTGGAAGGAATAGAAATAGTAAATTCAACAAAAGATTCCGTTACAACAGATAAATATATAAATTATCTTTATAACCGCCTACAAAGAAAGGGATATTTATATAGAGATTGTGCAAGGCTTATAAAAAACGACAGAACTATATTCGCAGCATGTATCGTAGCATGTGGAGATGCGGATGCTGTTGTAGCTGGTGGAACGAAAAGCTATCAGACCTGCCTTGGAGATATAATGAAAGTTATAGATGAAAAACCTGGTCATATAGTTTTTGGCTATTCAGTTCTAATTTCCAAGCTCAGTAATGTTATAATAGCTGACAGCAGCGTACACGAAATACCATCATCAGAAGAACTTGCAGATATAACAACACAAGCTGCGAATATTGCGGCAAGTTTGAATTACACTCCAAGAGCTGCTCTTCTTTCATTTTCAACATTTGGGAATCCTTCCAGAGATATAACATCTAGAATAAGAAATGCAGTAAAAATATTGGAATCAAGAAATGTAGACTTTGAATATGATGGAGAAATGTCTCCAGAAGTAGCGCTAAATAAGAATCTTATGAAGCTTTACCCATTCTGTAGATTATCTGGACCAGCTAATATACTAGTAATGCCAGGATTGCACAGCGCCGCTATTTCTACTCAATTGCTACAAGAATTCGCTGCTGGAGTTTTCATCGGGCCGATAATTGCAGGACTTAAGCATCCTGTGCAAATAGTGCATATGGGCGCCTCCGCAAGCGAAATACTAAATTTTGCAGCACTGACTACATTGCATTAGATTTGGGATTCTAAATCATTATGATGTAGAGCATCCCCTGCTAGAGGATTCTCTACTACAGATGAATCTGCCACATGAACGTCTACTGGAGCTACACTTGATTCTTGCTCTTCATATGATTCTAAGATTTCTATAATGTCTCTTATATTCCAATGCTCGATCTCTTCCAGATATTTTGCAAATTTAAGGGGTGACTCTCCTTCGTTGTTTTCGATATCAGCTAAACTCTTGTCCGTCTGCAAAAGTAGATTTATCATTTCCTTATCTTGAGAACAAATTGCCCAATGAAGAGCTGTGTACCCATATTGATAATCGGTAATTTTTGCAGAGTCTGGCGCATATTTTAATATTAATTCTACCATTTCTTTTTCTTTTTGGGCTATTTCAATACTAAGTATAGTTTTTCCATCTTTATCAGTTATTTTTGCGGAGTCTGGTGCATATTTTAATATCAATTCTACAATTTCTTTTTCATTGCTCATCATTACAGCTCTATAAAGTGGAGTTTGCCCATTTGGAGCTATTATTTTTGCGGAATCTGGGGCATATTTTAGTATTAATTCTACAATTTCTTTTTTTTGATTTATTACAGCGTCATAAAGTACAGATCCGACTTCATTAATTCCTTTTTCACCATCTGATTCTAATATAGATTTTAGTATCAATTTTGCACTATTCTCTTCAATAACTACATCTAAAATTGTCCTACCACATTCGCCTAGTAAAGTTGGTGTGCATCCGCATGCTATCAATGTTTCTATAACATTAAATTTTCCGTGTTGTGCAGCAAACCATATAAGATTCGAACCATCTGGATAAATAGCTGAAGTAAATTCTTCTGAACCGCTTACAGAAAATTCACTTTTTAAAACCTCATTATCCTCAGCCAATATAGCATCTTCTATTCTGATAAATTTTTCTAATTTTTCTTCTTTCTCACTTTCACTTAGGCC
>JAGOJE010000126.1 GCA_017995275.1 Rickettsiaceae bacterium
AATTTATGATGGAAATTTGGCAAAAGAAACGTCGCAATTATAGCAAGCGCCATTCCAGCAGCGCCTGTTATATTACCGCCTCTAGCACTTTCTGGACTAGATAGCCCCTTAAGCGCGAATATGAAACAAACAGCAGATATTAAATATATAATTTGAATTAGTTGTATTGACATAATTACTTCTTCCTAAACATTTTAAGCATACGCATAGTTACTATAAAACCACCAAATATATTGATGGAGGCAAGAAAAATGGCAAATATTCCAAATATACTAGATATATGCCAAAATTCTCCAGCAGCTGCAACCATACTGCCAACAATTATGATGCCCGAAATTGCATTAGTTACAGACATTAAAGGAGTATGCAGTGATGGAGTAACTTTCCATACAACATAATACCCAACAAAACATGCAAGCACGAATATTGTTACTGCAAAGACAAGAGGGTCAAGCGTCTTATGTGCTAACCCCTCCTGCATTGTAGAAAGTTGTCTCAACTTTTCTGCAAGATTATCTGATAGCAAAGATATTTCGCTTGCTTGTTGTACCATAGACTGAATATTTATCGTCATAAAATTACTCCCTTATATCACTTTCCCATTATGTGTTAGTAGCATTGCTTTTACTATCTCATCTGTAGTATTTAGCTTTCCACCTTTTACTGCGTGGCTTACAAAATTATATAGGTTTTTAGCATATAATTTAGATGCATCATGTGCTATTTTTGATGCCAAATTAGAATAGCCTACAATTGTTACTTCACCTTTTTTCACCACCTCATCTTTTGTTGATCCTTCAACATTTCCACCTGTAGAAGTAGACATATCAACAATTACAGATCCTGGACGCATCTTTTTTATCATGTCTGCAGTTATAAGAATAGGAGCAGGTTTTCCAGGTATCTGCGCTGTTGTTATTATGATATCACTTTTTGCTGAATGTTCTGCAAGTAAAAGCTTTTGTTGTTCTTCATAATCAGATGTTACTTCTCTTGCATAGCCAGAATCGTTACTAAAATCTCCTGATGCTCCTACAGCAATGAATCTACCACCGACGCTTTCCACTTGCTCTTTCGCTGCAGCTCTTACATCATATGCAAAAACAACAGCACCCAACCTTTTAGCCGTTGCTATAGCTTGAAGCCCAGCAACACCAGCGCCAAGAACGAGCACTTTAGCAGGGGAAATTGTCCCAGCAGAAGTCATCATCATCGGGAAGGCCTTGCCAAATGCATTTGACGCCTCAATCACAGCCCTATAACCCGCTAAGTTACTCTGAGATGAAAGACAATCCATAACTTGAGCCTTTGTTGTTCTAGGAACAAGCTCCATAGCAAGAGAGGTTATATTCTTTTCTGCATATTTATGAATTAGCTTAACATTGGCAAATGGTGATAGAAGCCCTATTATAATTGCTTTTTCTTTTGCAAATGCTAGCTCATTTATCTCGTCACTAGTAGGGGATGGCTGCACTTTAAGTATGATATCAGCATCACTCACTATTTCTAGAGGAACTGATGATATCGTAGCACCCGCGGCTTTATATTCATCATCGGTATATCCAGCGGCAATACCTGCAGATTTTTCACAAAAAACCGAATATCCATCTCTTACATACGCCTTTACAATTTCAGGCGTTAGGGCAACTCTTAGCTCCCCCTTCACTCTTTCTTTTAAAACAGCTATCTTCATATAATTAACCACCTTTATTTTCTGTAATAGATATAATGCATAAAATCACTTTAGCCAGTATTATCCTGATTGCACTAAGAAGTCTATTGAAATTATATTTAGCTGTATATAATATGCAAAACAAAAAAACTAGAATATGCGCACTATATATCTTTTAATAATAACATTATTATTTTCCGCTACTTGCTCTTTTGCAACAGAAGATGCTATTAGTGAGTTCAAATCATACCTTACAACTTTAAAATCTGTAGCCGTAGAATTTAAACAACATGATAGCAGAGGTGGTAATGCTAATGGAAGGCTAATAATTGTAAAGCCGTACAACTTTCTGTGTAATTACTTTGAACCTTATCCCATAGTGATAGCTGGAAACAAAAGAATGATCTCTGTATATGATTTTGATATGGAGCAACTAAACCGTATAAATGCCAAGGAAAATATTTTCGGTTTTTTACTTGCTGATGATATAGACCTAAATAAGCATTTTAAAATAAATTACGCCAATAAAGATTCCAAAAAAATAGAAGTGGAGCTTTATCACATAGAATCTGAAAGAACCACAAGAGTTACTATATCAATCAAAGGCACGCCAATGCTAAAATCCATAGTTACAGAAGAATCAGATGGTAATGTTATATCTATGGAAATAAGCCATATATGGCACATAAAAGATGTTAGTAATTCACTGTTCATTATGAAAAACCCTGAAATATATGGCCACCCTACGCGCCTAAATTCTACAGATCTAGAAAAGAAATATAGAATAGTTGAATAACTGTTTGCAAGGCTACCGATTCCTTCCTTACAGTTGAAATGACAATCGTTACCAAAATGTCTCATACTGCATTTTTCAACCCTTTATAACTGCAAAATTGTTGAGCTTGTTACTCATCTATGTTCTAATGTTAGGTGTAAACAAAGGATGATTCAAAAACAAAAAGCAACAAAGCATTATAAGTTTCTTTGATTCGTCCTTAAAGTCATAATTTTAATATAGGTAAAAATAATGAGCCAGGAAAAACTGATACAAGCAATATGGGCCAACAATATAGATGAAGTTAAAAAATTAATAGAAAACCACGAAGCTGATCCTAATCAACCTGCTCGATTTGGCGACACGCCGCTTCATGGTGCTTGTCGTGGAGATCATATAGAAATAGCACAATTTTTAATAGAGAACGGGGCAAATCCTAATCAACCTGATGAGTCTGGCGAAACACCGCTTCATTACGCTTGCGAAAGAGGTCATAGAGAAATAGCTAAATTGCTAATAGAGAACGGGGTGAATGTTAATTATAATGATAATTATGGCAAAACACCTCTATATTCTGCTTGCTACCAAGGTTATACAGAAATAGCTGAATTTCTAATAAAACACGGGGCAAATGTTAATCAACTTGATAATTGGGGCAGAACGCCCCTTCATTTTCCTTCTTTTTGGGGCCATACAGAAATAGCGAAACTACTCATGGAGCACGGGGCAAATGTTAATGCAACAGATTTTTCAGGAAAAACACCGCTTCATAATGCTTGTACGCTTTCAAAAGAAGAATGGCGTGAATTTTTGATAGAAAATGGGGCAAAAGTGAGCGATTATATGGTATCTGGGGCTTATAACATCCCAGAAACTATGCCTCATATACGTGCAGCACAGTGGTGTCAAGATGCTCTTGCTGAAGAACCTGTATATGGAGTAATGCCTGAAGGAGTTAATTTGGAGCTTTTACAAAAAGTGATGAAAGGACAATTGGTTGAAGAAGGATCTATAGATAAATTAAACGCCTTCGCAGTTGCTGATAACCCTATAACTAATCAGATAAAAGCTGGTACTTTTATAGAAGATACTACTAATGCCATTTTAGAAAAATACGCAAAAAGATTATATAAAAACATCTTAAGTGGCACCCCTCATGATGTGGAAACTCTTGATACTCTACCACAAGAAATGCAAGAATTTGTCGTAGAAAAAGTAAAAGAACTCTGCCTTGAGAATGGAATAGTAAGTTATGAAAATGCAAAGACAGCTCTTAATTCAGTAAATATACCGTATTATATGAGAGAAGAAATGAGAAAAACCCTTGATGAAAGCAGAAGTATATTCGAAGTTATTGAAGGTG
>JAGOJE010000127.1 GCA_017995275.1 Rickettsiaceae bacterium
GGATAAAGCTCCTTCATTTTTGCTTTCCATACACCTTCTACAAGGTTTAGAGA
Source organism: Rickettsiaceae bacterium (assembly GCA_017995275.1). Lineage (GTDB taxonomy): Bacteria > Pseudomonadota > Alphaproteobacteria > Rickettsiales > Rickettsiaceae > JAGOJE01. Next base: position 54 of record JAGOJE010000127.1, read on the forward strand.
AATACCATAAGCTATAACTAATATAGCTATGAAGCCTAAATATTTTGAAGAGAATATCATCTTAAAGCTTTCACCAAGTGAAAGTTTCTCTTTCTTCTTCTTACCACCACCAATAGCAGAAGGATCATAAAGTGTAGGATCAGTAAGAACATTAGCATTGATCCACCAATATAAAACCATAATGGCAACAACGTTACCAATAGCTATAAGCAAAACTGGAGTAAATTTTAAATGACCAAAATATTCACCAGCATTCTCACCAAGGAAAGTTGCCAAAACAAGGCTTGTTAAAGGCAATGAGAAGTTTGCTAGCAAGCCAAACATTGAGTAAAACCTTTTGGCTTCATCAGTTTTGGTAATTTGGTTCGCAAATTGCCAAAATAAAAGACTAACCATAAGACTTCCCCATAGCTCAGACACAGTATAAAAACTTGCTGAACCCCAGTTACCAACGATTTTAATGAACCATTTAAAATTTGGATATTCATGGCTCAAACGCGCAATAACCTCAGGATTTGGATGAGATAAACTAGGATCTGGATATATAAAGAATGTAAATATAGCCAAATAAACTATGAAAAAACCAGAAACTGTGTAGAACACTTTCTGCTGACTCATAGCATTACATAGCTTGGCATATATAATCATTGCTATGATAGCTGAAGGAAAAACAACATATGTTTTCAAAAAGCTTATAGCTTCAGCGCCAATATCTGTTACAACGAAACCGTCTTTTACAGAACGTAGCATAGAATAGTTAAATAACATGAAGAACATCATGGCTGCCATAGGAAGGAACTTTTTATTCTCATGCCATGTGATAGGCCACAATATATTCTTCGCTTTTGCAAAAAAAGTTGTGTTTTGTGCGTCACTCATATGATGTGTACTCGTTTATTATTATTTAATGAATTTTTATTAGAAACTCTATAGAGTTAATACAGGGAAATGGTTAAAAAGTCAATAAAAAACTTATTCTGCGTGATATATTTATTCTGTTAGTGTTGTTTTTGCCGCAATTATTTTAAAATAATAAAAAAACCAACAATCTCAAACCTTTAATATCTCAAAAGACTCTAAATTAGAAGCTTTTTTATCGAATGTAATGGTAGTGAAACATCCCATTTTTTTATTCAAATTCCCTATCAAAACATCAGGAAAGTCAGCAAAAGAACTCTCATATTCGAGCACAGAAGCAAAAAACAATTCACAATCTTCGAAAACAAGCTCTACAGTAGATAACATTTTCTTCATTATCATAATAACAGTAGATTTATCGTATTTGCACCCTCTAAACAAAACCCATATAACTTCACAAATTACTACATTATTTATAAGATACACCACTATATCTTTCAATCATCTTAGCAGCAGCAACTGACTGCGCCTCATCGTCTTTAGTGAGATATCTTACTAAGACGTTAGTATCAGCCCTATCATATACGAGAATCTGCTATTATTTTATCCATCTCTTCTAGAGTCAAGGGCTTCTTAGGCTTCTACAAAATTCCGCTCAAATCTTTTATGGAATTATTAATTGGAATCGCAATGAATGAATTTTCCATAGCTACAAACTCCACCATATTTCCAGAAGATAATCTCTGCTTATTTCTGATATATACAGGAATAGTAACCTGCCCTCTATTCGCGACAGTCGCATACATAGGCTTCATAGAAATATCATGATTTTTACATTAGTAATAATTATTATACCAAAAATATGCTACTATAATATTAAAGAGCCAGCTCAGATCTGGCATTCCATCACCGCGGTTATCCAACCGTTTTTGTTTAATATATTTTTTAACTCAAAGCCATTATTCTGATAAGCACTTATCACAGCATCACTTTGATAGTCAAGAAATCCGGAAAGAATAACAATTCCGCCTTCTGTAATTATTGAACTAAAATCTGGAGCCATATTAATGAGAGGAATAGCTAGAATATTACTCACTATAAGATCCACCTTCTGATCAAAAACTGGAACTCCGTCAAATAAAACAAACTCTGCGTCTATATCATTTACTCTAGCGTGAGACTTTGCAATCTCCACAGAGATCTCTTCTATATCAGACCCAACAACCATAGCATCACGCCAAAGCATTTTTGCGACCAAAGCTAGAATTCCAGTTCCTGTACCAAGATCTAAAATCCTCGAAAACTCCACTCCCCTGAGACTCTGCATCGCTTCAATACACCCCTGAGTGGTTTGATGTTCACCAGTACCAAACGCCCTACTCGCCTCTATTATTATTTTAAAAAAAGAAGATGGACATAAATGAGCATTCTCAGGATTTGTAATGAAGAATGAACCTATGGATAATGGAGTGAAATTTTCCTGCACCCTCTTTACCCAGTCTATATCCTCCAATTTAGAAAGCTCAATTTCATTTGCGAATTTCCATTCTGGCAAAGCTTTTTGCAAAATGTCTCTCATAATAGATAGATCGGGCTTATTTTCTAAATAAGCTTCAATAGACCAAATATCTGAAGGCTCAGATTCAACAGTTCTTGAGAAAAGCTCATAACAAGAAATATTATCAGTTAGATTCGAAAGAATTTCCTCGAATGCACTAAGCATATAATATTCTGCCTTACACTTCAGCTTCCATATATTAATGTGTTGTTTAAATGGATTTGTTGCCAATATAACACTCCTACAATTAATTTTGATATACAAAACAAAATATTTCTAGAAAAGATCTCTGCATGATAGTAGGGTACAATACACAAATTAACTTACGGAGTCTATTATGAAAATCAAATTTTTAACACTACTTTTGGCATCTAGCCTATTTGCATCTCTAAGCGCTTTTGCTACAGAAGAAAAGCACCCTCAAGAGCCAGCAAAACACGAAGCAGCTAAAGAAGAGGAAAAAGGGGCTGAACATAAAGATGCTGATCACAAAGAGCATAAAGAAGAAGTAAAAGAAGAAGCTAAAAAATAACTAGACTCTTCAATAAATGGAGTAACATCTTGAAAATGCGCGTCATATCATTAATCTTAATTTTAATTACAGGCGCGCATTTTTCATTTGCGCAAAGCAATGAAAGAGGTTCGGCAGCAAATGTAAAAACTGGATATAGAGAAGGAAGAGGCGCAGTAACGGACCCACAAACGAAAGAACATCACGAAGAAGAAGCAACAACAGAAGACCTTCTGGGGAGTGATTATTTAGACCAAGACAAGAAATCTCAAAAAAGTGAATATCAAAAAGTAATAGATGATTACAAGGCATTCCTTGCTACTGTGAAGCCAGAAGTAGTTACTGAAATAAGAGAATATAGGAAGTCAGTTGTAAAGATAAATAAAGAAAAAAAAGATCTCTACAACTCTTTATCTCAAGAAGCTCAAAACTATCTAGCAAAAGAGCAAGAGATGAAACGTAGATTACCTGTGAATTCGGATCATTAAAAAAACAATTTCCATAGCTTATCTTCAACATATTTAATTAAATTATTGCGGAATACCGCGCATATAATTTTAGATAAATTCACAACAAAAATCACCGCAACCACGCTGTACAAAAGATCCGCAGGGTAATGCATTGCAAGATTCACTCTAGAAATAGCAATCAAGATAGGAACTACAACAGCAAGAATCCTAAAAGAGTTACGCAAATAAGGCCAAAGCAGTATTGATACCAGAAGAGAAAGGCCGGTATGAGCACTAGGAAAACTAGATAAACATCTCTCAGAAGAAAAATTCATTATTGAATAAAACATGT
>JAGOJE010000128.1 GCA_017995275.1 Rickettsiaceae bacterium
AAAAAACGCGCCACCAAATATTTAGTAGCGCGTTTTGTATTTATTTAAAGATCAAATTATATTTAGATTATTTTTTTTCTTCAGAAGAGGCTTTTTCTCCAGAAGATTTGTCTTCTGAACTTGCAGCTTCCGGAGCTTTTTCTGAATCTATTTTTTTATCTTCTGTTTTGCTTTCTGCTGATATTTTTACTTCAGCTTTAGACATTAAATCAGATATCAATTTGTTTGCAGCGTCGTTATTTAGCTTGTTTATAACCATTTGACGAGCATCATCTTTAGATGGTATTGTAAATGGTTTTTTGTCTTCAAGTCTAATGATGTGCCAACCGAATTGAGTTTTGATAGGCTCAGAAATTTCGCCTTTTTTCATTTTTGCAATTTGAGTCTCGAATTCTGGAACAAATTGGCCTTGTACGAATCTTCCTAATGAACCGCCCTTTTCTTTAGAGCCGCTATCCATTGAATATTCTTTTGCAAGTGAAGCAAAATCAGCGCCAGCGACAAGTTTGGCTTCAAGCTCATCAGCGAGCTCTTTTGTAGCTACTAAGATGTGACTAGCTTGCATTTCGCTTTTTCCCACCCAGCTTTTAACAAGTTGGTTGTATGTGTTTTCAACTTCGCTATCAGTTACATATTTTTTTACGTATTTTTCAACGAGTTCCTGAACAACGATTTGTTCTCTAGCGTTTTTCATTTTTTCTTTGAAAGATTCTGTATCTTCAATTTTCTCATCTTTGGCTTCTTTATCCATCATTTTGCCCAATATATACTTGCGGATCATTTCATCCTGAACTCTTGGGTCTAAATCAGAGAATTTTTTATCTTTCAATTCTTCTTGGCTTTCAAGAATTTTTTTGAAATGATTCATCACTTCACTTTCTGTGACTTTTCCGCCTTTGTATGTTGCTACAACTTTCCCGTCGCTGCCAGAGCATGCAAGCAAGGAAAATGGTAGTAGTATAGTTATTGCTAACTTGTTTAATGTTTTCATATTTATACCTATTTCGTTTAAGTTGCTGTGAAGATAATAAACTTGCCTATGTGACGCGTCAAGCACTTATAATGATTTCGTTTGATAAATTTGACAAATTTCAATATGGTATCATAAATTTGTTTTAAAAAAACAATCAATGAGGGGTATAACCTGGCTAAGGGAGGCTTTAAGTTAGGTTGTTTTTAGAATTTAGGTTAAATGAAGGTCGAAGATGTTATCTATTATCCGAAGAATTTTTGGTACAGCTAATGATAGAGCAATAAAGAAGCTACGTAGTGAGATTACTAAGATTAATGAGCTTGAGCCAGAAATGGAGAAACTCTCAGATGCTGAACTTAAAGCAAAAACTGAAGAGTTTAAAGATAGGCTTGCAAAAGGTGCGAGCCTTGATGATATAGCTTATGAAGCTTTTGCAACAGTTAGAGAGGCATCTAAAAGGGTGCTAGCCATGAGGCACTTTGATGTGCAGCTAATAGGTGGTCTCATTCTTCATAGGGGGATGATAACGGAGATGCGTACTGGCGAGGGTAAAACTCTTGTTGCTACTCTTCCGGCTTATTTGAATGCTCTTTCTGGTCGTGGTGTGCATATTGTTACAACTAACGATTATTTGGCTAAAAGGGATAGTATATGGATGGGAAAATTGTACAATTTTCTTGGACTTTCATTGAGTTGTATAATAGGCGGTCTTAGTGATGAGGAGAGAAAAGAAGCTTATAATGCGGATATTACTCATGCTACTAATAATGAACTAGGATTTGATTTCCTAAGGGATAATATGAAATTCAGTGCGGACCAAAAAGTTCAAAGAGAGATGAATTTCGCAATAATAGACGAAGTGGACTCAATTCTTATAGATGAGGCAAGAACTCCACTTATTATCTCAGGACCTGTTGATGATAATACTGATTTATATCTAGTAATAAATAAATTAATTAATCGGCTAGGCGCTGAAAGTTACGAGAAAGATGAAAAAATGAAGACTATTAACCTTACGGAAGAAGGCACTAATAGGATAGAGGATCTTTTGACTTCTAGTGATCTTATAAAAGAAGGAACGAGTCTATATGACTTTGAGAATATGAGCCTTGTTCACTATATAAATCAAGCATTGCGTGCTAATTATATGTTCACGCGTGATGTGGATTATATGGTAACTGAAGGTAAGGTTATGATAATAGATGAATTTACCGGTAGGATAATGGATGGTAGAAGATATTCTGAAGGTCTTCATCAGGCTTTAGAAGCAAAAGAAGGTGTACCAATACAAAGAGAAAATCAGACATTAGCGTCTATTACATTCCAGAACTATTTCCGTATGTATAACAAACTTTCGGGGATGACTGGTACAGCTATGACAGAGGCTGTAGAACTAAAGGATATATATAATCTAGATGTTATATCAGTGCCTACGCACCATCCAATCAAAAGGACTGATCATGAGGATGAAATATACGGCAGTAAGCAGGATAAATACGATGCAATAATAAGGGTAGTGGAGGATTGTCATAAAAGGGGGCAGCCAGTCCTTGTGGGTACTGTTAGTATAGAAAAGTCAGAAGAATTATCTTCGCTTCTTAACAAGAAGAAAATTACACATAATGTTTTAAATGCTAAATATCACGAAAAGGAAGCTCAGATAATTGCTCAAGCCGGTAGATTTGGCGCTGTTACTATAGCTACGAATATGGCTGGTAGAGGAACTGATATTATGCTTGGTGGTAATCCAGAAATGCTTTTGGAAGAAAGTTTAACAGGTGATACATCAGATAGCGAAAAAGCCAAAATTGCAGAAAAAATCAAATCTCAGACAGAAGAAGAGAAAGAAAGGGTTATTGCAGCTGGTGGGTTATTTGTAATAGGAACTGAGAGGCATGAAAGTAGGCGTATAGATAACCAGCTAAGGGGTCGTTCTGGTAGGCAAGGAGATCCAGGGTCTACGAGGTTCTATTTATCTTTGGACGATGATCTAATGAGAATTTTTGCATCGGACAGAGTGTCTTCTATATTAAGGACCTTGGGCTTAAAAGATGGTGAGGCGATACAGCATCCAATGATAAGCCGCTCGCTAGAAAAAGCTCAAGAGAAGGTTGAATCTCATAACTATGAGATACGGAAAAACCTACTGAAGTTTGACGATGTGATGAACGACCAGAGAAAGGTGATCTACGAGCAGCGTAATGAGATTATATCTTCAGAAGATGTTAAAGATATGCATTTGAATCTTTTAGAGCAAGTGGTGGAAACATTGGTAACTCGTTTCATACCAGAAGAATCTTATAGAGAAGATTGGGATGTAGAGGGTTTAAGTAAGGAGGCTCATCAAGGGCTTGCTTTGTCGCTGGATCCGGAATCTATAAAAAACGGAAATATCACCGAAGTTGAGATAATAGAAAATATCGTAAATGACGCAAAGGCATTATACGCTTCAAAAGAAGAGGAATACGGCTTAGAGATGATGCGTAATGCTACAAAATATGTGCTTCTTGTAACATTAGACCAAGTGTGGAAAGATCATTTGCATTATCTGGATCATTTAAGGCATGGAATATCTCTTAGAGCTTATGGTCAGAAAGATCCTTTGAATGAATATAAGAGGGAAGCTTTCAATATGTTCGAGTCTATGCTAGCAAATTTAAGGGAAACCTTTATACAACGTATTTCTCATTTGCATATAGACCCAGGTCATATGAGTAAGGAGGAGATGTCTCTAGAAAATAGGAAGCTCCAGAAAATGGAAGAATCTAGGGAGGATCCTGCATTTGCAAAATACAAT
>JAGOJE010000129.1 GCA_017995275.1 Rickettsiaceae bacterium
AGTGTACATACTCATTATTTAATACTACCTTAAAACCATAAAACATCACATATAGAATTAAAGCCGCTCCTATCGATTTCTTCATTGCTTCTTGAAAATATGGAAACGGGCTTAATAAAGTAAAATATATACTGTCTTCCGTCTGGGAACAACCATTACCGGTATAAAATACTTTATCGAGGGTCTGGCGAACACAATTGATGGTAATGCCAGAAAAGCTCAGTAAGGATTGGCTTTTTGATGAACCATCATAACATGAAGCACCGAGATTCTGACAAACAGATGCCTCCACACCAGGATCAACAACGATGGAATTATACGCACGGCAAATTACCGGCATCTTACCACGGGAAGTAGACATCATAAGGCATAAATTATTCTCTATCACTTCCACTGAAACCTGGATATCAGAAAGCAAAGGATTTGCACCAATATCTGGATTTGAACTAATCTCATGAAGTTTTTTGACCTCACCCAAATTCATGTTTACAGGACTACAAACAGGATTCGTAGTATTATTTCTTATACAAAACCTTAAAATATTGCCGCCTTGCGTACAACCGTTAGGAATATTAGTTGTCATATCAATATTTTTTACTAAATACCCATATGCCGTATCATTCATCAAATATCCTGTATTATCAACTGCCGGAAGATTAACACATGACTCACCAAAACTTGCATAAGCACTACAACAACTCAATTTGATAAATAAAAAAATTACTAATTGGAAGATTAGCTTATTCATCCCCACCTCGTTTTTTAAAGTTCAAGGCAGCAAGTTTTATTGTATTAAGATCATCTTGAGATGAACCTTGTGTTAACATATATTCTTCAAAAGCTTTAGTTATAGGATGCTCAGCTCCTAAATCCTTTACCGCAGAAAAGAAAATATTAGGGCGCTCTGCAGGTGGCCTATCACCTAGACGTTGTTCAACAAAACCTTCCTTATTAGCTTTCAAAAGTTTGGAATATAATTCTGCAGTTGATCCAGTAGCAAATTCGTTATATTTTAACGATGGCAAATCTACAGCTTTTAGTGGTTTTTCTACGGAAGTTGCAGGTTCATCTGGAATGTCCTTGCGCCGCCCTACTTGCGATTCTTTATCTTTGATTCCGCTTTCTTCTCCCGGTTCTTCCACATCAGAAGAAGCTCTTCGATCTTGTTCTCCTCTACTATCATCTTGTCCAGACGATTTTGCTTTTATACCTCTATCAATAGATGCCTGATCACTTGATACATCCTCTAGTTTTGCTGCTTGCGATTCACCAGCTTTTATAACGGCTCTAGCTGCTTTTGCTAGAGGTCTTGGCTCACCCGAATCATCTGCTATTTGCTCTACCCTACTACTATCTTTATCAGGGGATTTTGGCTTAACGTTACCGTCAACAGACTCAGGCTTACTCCCTTCAGCACTAGATAAGGATTTTGCTGCTGGTTTGATAGAAGAAGACCGCCCAGTACCCTCTCCTGTGCTAGTAGAAACTTTGTCTCCTGCTGCTCTGCTACTTCCCGTAGAAAGTTTATCTCTTGCTCCTCCTGTAGTCGCAAATTTATCACTTGCTCCTTTACGCCCCTGCGACATCTTATCTGCCGCACCCCCTCCACCGGCAGCACTTTTGTCTCCCGCACCTTTGGCTGCTCCGGCGGCATTGAGCGCTGCCATACCAGCTTTATACAGAGTCTGAGGTTTGATTGCCATATTTCCTATTGAAACACCTTCGGTCATATCTGCAGCAAATTCAGCCAGGGTTTCACTAAAATGCTGCATTAAATATAATGTAAAACACGCCGTTAACAATGCTAAAGCCAGAGTTTTTATTTTTTCATAGATTACCTCTAGCATGTTAAAAAACATCCCGGGAGAACCCTTTATAGCATCAAGAAAATTAAAGCGCTTTTTCTCTTCATCTCCGGAAGCATCATCAATCCAAGGCATAACTGCGTTTGAAACTATCGTCTCTCCAGTATCAAATAACCAAGCCATCGGGTTGTTTAAGATAAAGCCCAAACTGTTAATACACCCATTTTTTTCTTCATCATTTGCATATTTTGTCCAATCATTATCAAGATAGTAATATCGAATCGCTCTACCCCCGCCATTATCCCCTGGAACATATGTTCCTAAAGCTCCGTTTAAGGTTGTCATTTGCATCTCCGGGCCAGAAAAAGCTATTTCCTTGTAATCATATTTACACGTTCCGTAAAAGCCAAAATCATACACTGAAAGCATCGTAGTCATAAACACAATTGCAACCATGGGTTGAAGCATAAAGGAAATAAGAAGTTTTACCCAAGATTCAAAGTATCCTTTGGTATAGTTAAATAAATACATAGGTACAAAAAGCGGAGCAAGTACCCCGAGAACAACTATAGATATCATACAAACAACAGTAGCATTAACCACAAAAGCTCCAACTGAAATTACCATCAGCGGGTACATCAGGGCTAAGGAAATTAAAGTAAAATTACCTGAAATCACGGCCGGTATTAGCAAATAAATATACGGAGGTATAGGAAAACTAAGTATATCTAATTTTGAAAAATCATGATTTCTAGAAGCGTTATCCACAATCATAGTTTGAATAACGTCAAGACCTAGGTAATGGCTAATTCTACAATCAAGAGAATCCCAAAGGGCTATATGGCTCATATTTGGAGCATAATCAGTTGAATAAAACTTGCAAAGTTCGGAAGGACTTGCACTAATTATCCAACTAGCTAAATCCGTCATGCCGTCCAGCAAGAAAGGAAAAGCCCATTCTATCATACCGTCTAGCCTGTTTAAATCATTACCGCTATTTTGGCTGATGTTAATCCCAACTGAAAAATAAACAACAAAAACAAACTTAATTACAAAATTCACAATCTCCGCCTTTTGCGGTATATCTCCAGCGAGTATAATCTTAAACCCAAAAATAATAACATAGATAGTCAGTAACGCTACTACTGTCTTGTGCATATTAACTTGAAACTGGAAAAGAGCACTGGAAGTTCTTGACGCACTATTTAGTACAGTTTTAACATCACTAAAGCTACAAACGGCATTGCTAATCATTAATTTTGCGATCATTTCTTTCACGCATTCTATTATAGGACCGCTCATTACTATACCGGTCTTGGAATTGTCGACCGCCCTTTTATAACACCCTCCTGCATTAGAACATTGGGTCAATGATAAAATATTATTATAATCGGTACTGGTATTTTGAATGTCCTGAGCTGAACTTAAATCCAAGAAATCAGAATAAATCGATATTGGATAAGGTTCTTTTATATATTTACAACCGATCGCTATCCATCCGCTAAAGCTTTGGGTCGCAACACACATTTTATCTTTTTCTTTAATCACTTTCCAAGGAAAAATAGGTATGATGCCAATATCCACCATCGTTCCACTATCTCCTTCCCTTTGGTTGCGATAAATCTCATGATAATCCCCCTTAGGTACATCCCAGGCTTTTTGGATTTCATCCCAGGGGGCCTGGCCGGTGAATATAGCCGAAGCAATAGGTACTACTGCATTTACTAATGCCAACATCCTTGCTCCTTCAAGCTGTAGGTTATTGCACATGGCAAAGCTTAATTTCTGATCGGTAAATTCAATTCTGTTGGCACGTGTGCAAGCACCTGGAAAAAGGTCATTATCATTAATCTTGACCCTAAGCAGCGTATTGGCATAAAGTCCTGGTGATACCAAGTTTGCTACCAAAAAGGTAAAAAATGGAGCTGGGATACAAGTATGAGAAAATTCAGATC
>JAGOJE010000006.1 GCA_017995275.1 Rickettsiaceae bacterium
ACTATAGCTATAAAAAAGCTACTCAAGGCATGAAAAACGCTTCTTGACTGAAGGTTGAAGCGCTCTTATAATGCCACAATGAAAGGTTGCACAAAAAACTTCAACCTCTAGTCAATTTTTTATTGACAGCTTAACTTATGGTGTTTACACTAAAAATGTAACGTGGTGAATTTATCATAACAGAACTTGCCCAAGTCTAGATTATACGCCGCGTTACGCTACTTCTATAATGCGCTTGACCCGTAAGGGGTGACTCTGCACCCCTTGTCATTCCTGCCTTGAGCAGGAATCCAGCTTTAAAACCCAGTCCGAAGGACTCATTATTAATGGATCCCCGCATGCGCGAGGATGACATTTGGAACAACGACTCGCAACCCTTGTCATTCCTGCCTTGAGCAGGAATCCAGATTAAAAACCCAGTCCGAAGGACTCATTATTAATGCATCCCCCCATATGCGAGGATGACATTTGGAACAACGACTCGCAACCCTTGTCATTCCTGCCTTGAGCAGGAATCTAGATTAAAAACCTCTCCGAAGGACTCATTATTAATGGATCCCCGCATGCGCGAGGATGACATTTGGAACAACGACTCGCAACCCCTGTCATTCCTGCCTTGAGCAGGAATCTAGATTAAAAACCTGTCCGAAGGACTCATTATTACTGGATCCCCGCATGCGCGAGGATGACATTTGGAGAAACACCTCTGCAACCCTTGTCATTCCTGCCTTGAGCAGGAATCTAGATTAAAAACCTGTCCGAAGGACTCATTATTAAAAAAGAGCAACAAATTGCCAGATTATAATGCTAGACCCCGGATCACGACCCCGCCGCGCTTGGTCTGTCCGGGATGACAGTGCGTTTATGTCATTCCTGCGAAAGCAGGAATCCAGGCGTAACAAAGTGCCACGAAGTGGCTCATTATCAGCTAGACCCCGGATCAAAGCTCGCGAAGCTCACCCGCCCGGGATGACAGTAGTAGCATGCGCCCCCTTTTTTTACCGATATCCCCCCATATGCAAGGATGACAGCTGTTGCAAAAAAGTCACATCAAAAGAAAAACCTACTAAATCTTACCAGCTAGTAGCATTTTGTTCTGGAATAACATGCAAATAAATGTTACAAAGCAGCATGATCTCAAGAAAGATGTGTTTTTCTGGAGATTGATTGTTAACAATTAGTTTATTTAAGGATTAATTATGAAAAAATTATTACTCGCTTCTGCAGCTGTTGCTGCATTATCAACTTCAGCTTTCGCTGCTGATGATAGCATGTTCTACCTAAGAGGTGACTTCGGTTTCCATATGCTTAGTAAAGGCAAAAAAACTATAACAGATACTAGCCATGTTCCTACTGGTACTCCTGATGTGAAAATATTCGATAGCAAAATGAAGGCAAAAAATCTACCTTCATTGGAATTCGGTATTGGTTACAATGTAATGGAAAATGTAAGGGCTGAACTTGTATATTCTTACCTATTCAACGTAACAACAAAAGGTTCTGATAACAAAACAATCGGTAACTATTTGGGTGCTCCTACTCTCAACGCTGGCGCTGTTGTTGCTGGCTCTTACACATATCCAGGCACTGTTGTTGCTGCTGGCGGTAATGTTCTCGATGTTTATACAAATAAAAATTTCACAAATAAAGCTAAAACAAGCATTCAAGCTCTTATGGTGAAAGGTTATTATGATGTTGCTGAACTAGGCTTTGCTCAAATTTTCGTTGGCGTTGGTATTGGTATGTCTCAAATTACAACTAAACACAGCCAGTCTGCTGATAAAGTACAATTTGAAAGTGCTGCTGCCTTAGCTAATGGTGCCAATGCTATTTACCCAGAGGCTGTAACTGGCATAACTCCAACAGGTGCTGTTAACGTTCAAGTTAGAGGAACTGCTGCTGGTACTCCTGGAAATGGAACAACCAAAGAATCATGGACAGTTAAAGAAAAGAAAAAGAACAATTTGACATGGTCAGTTGCTCTTGGTTCTGCCTTTGATGTTACAGATTCAGTAAAAATTGATCTTCAGTACAACTTCCAAGATTTTGGTAAATCTTCTGGTAAAGGTACAAATGCTAAACTCAATAAATCTGCATTCCGTACACATTCTATCAAAGCTGGTGTAAGGTTCGCTATATAATTTGAATCTTCTCTTGCTGTAATAGGTGAAAGAATGAAGGGGCCCTCCGGGGCTCCTTTTTTCATTCCGCCTCCTTTTATCTCATTCCGGCCGAAGAGCCGGAATCTAGGTAAAAAAAAGAGCCACGAAGTGGCGCGTTTAATGCTGGATCCCCGCATGCGCGAGGATGACATTTGCAACAACGACTCGCAACCCCTGTCATTCCGGCCGAAGAGCCGGAATCTAGGTAAAAAAAAAAGAGCCACGAAGTGGCGCGTTTAATGCTGGATCCCCCCATATGCGAGGATGACATTTGGAGAAACACCTCTGCAACCCCTGTCATTCCTGCCTTGAGCAGGAATCTAGATTAAAAACCCAGTCCGAAGGACTCATTATTACTGGATCCCCGCATGCGCGAGGATGACATTTGCAACAACGACTCGCAACCCCTGTCATTCCGGCCGAAGAGCAGGAATCTAGGTAAAAAGTCGAAAGTTCAATTCTCTCTAGCGGCACCAGTTTTTTTAAAATATATTCTTTTTTGTAGATTCTATGATATTTTAGCAGTACAATATCACCTTTAAAGTATAGAACATATAATATGTGGCCGCTTGATCCTATGTTACGTTTTGCAGCTAAAAATGGTTTGACAACATTAGCAGAAATCTTTCTTTACTTTGGTGCAGATGTGAATAGCAAGACCTACTTTGATCGCTCAAGAGATAGTGTTTTAATGCTTGCAGTAAAGTCTAAAAACAAAGAAATGTTAGATTAATACTTGGTGAAAAGAACCTTAAAATTAATGAGGAAAATGCCTCTGGACTAACAGCTCTGCTTACTGCATTTAAGGTGAAAGAGGGGAAGGACAATTATGCAATAAATGCTATAATAAGCAAAGGCGCAGATGTGAATCACGTAAGTAAGATAAATGGACTTACTCCACTTACTTATGCAGTGTCAATTGGTGATGCCGATATGACAAAAAATCTTCTCCAGAATGGTGCTAAGATAGATTTAGAAGATAATTTTGGATGTACGCCTTTGCAAATGGTTGAAGATATAGCAAAGTCAAATCCTGATATAATAAGAATTTTTGCCGAATATTGTACTCCAGAAAATGAAAAATGCCCCCCTAATACGAAGACGAGATCTAGAGGTAAGTCTGTATAAATCCTACTTTTTACCCCTTGCGATAAAACCTAAATTCAGCAATTTAGGTTTTCCATATTTCATAACATTGCCTTCTATGTCAAAAATATTTCCACCAGTGGCTTTTATTATAGCATGACCAGCTGCTATGTCCCATTCCATGGTCTGGCCGAATCTTGGATATACATCCACAGAACCATCAGCAACTAAACATAGCTTGATTGAACTAGGAATACGTATAACTTCGCTCACTTTGTCATCTTCTATGAATTTTTTCACTTCCGCACTCATAGAGTGTGAACTTACGGCCGCAACCCTTGTTTCTTTATTATCCCGCGTGATTTCTGATGTTATATCAACACCATCCTTTTCAACTCTTAAAATCTTATTCTCATCGGTATAATGTAGCAATTTTAAAGATGGACGATAGATAAAGCCAAAACTAGGTTCTCCATTTTCTATAAGACCAATATTTACGGTATAAGTACTCTCGCCCCTTATGTAGCTTTTTGTTCCATCTATAGGGTCCACAAGCCAGAAAGTTTTATCCCTTAGGCCATTTTGATAATCATCTAAATCACTACCCTCTTCAGATATAACAAGAATCTTGGGAGTTAAAGTTGATAGCCCCTCAAATATATGAGCACTAACCATTTTATCCACCTTTGTTACTGGGGAATCATCACTTTTAAGCTCAATATCCAAATTGTCATTTTGGTGATAATCAGCAATTACCCCAGCAGAAATGATTATGCTTTTGATTTTTTCTATCACATCTTGCTTCATATCATTTCCTCTGGTTTTACATATTCATCAAACTCTTCTTCAGTAAGAATACCAAGGCTAGTTGCAGCCTCCTTTAAGGTAATATTTTGGCTATGAGCTTTTTTTGCTATTTTTGCCGCATTGTCATAGCCAATATGCCTGTTAAGTGCAGTTACTAACATCAAAGAATTCCCAACAAGCTCATTTATTCTAGCTAAATTTGGAGTAATGCCACTTATGCAATTATCAGCAAAACTAACCATGGAATCAGAAAGAAGATTCACAGATTGCAAAATATTATGGATTATAACAGGCTTGAATACATTAAGTTCAAGATGACCGCTCGAGCCGGCAATAGTTACAGTCATGTGATTGCCCATCACTTGAGCACATACCATAGTAACGGCCTCGCATTGCGTGGGGTTTACTTTGCCAGGCATTATGGATGACCCAGGCTCATTTTCTGGTAAGTTTAACTCAGAAAGACCGCATCTAGGCCCAGAACCTAGCAACCTTATGTCATTCGCTATTTTCATAAGCCCCACAGCAAGCACATTAAGAGCTCCAGAAAATTCAACCATAGAATCGTTAGAAGCAAGAGCTTCAAACTTGTTCTCAGCTGTAACAAATGGTAAAGATATAGCCTTTGACACCTCTTGAGCGAATAACTGCGCGAATCCTTCTGGGCAGTTAATTCCAGTGCCAACTGCTGTACCACCTTGCGCTAAATAATAAAGCCTTGTAAGCGAGGCCTTTACCCTCTGGATATTGTAAGTCATTTGGCTTTTATATCCAGAAAATTCCTGCCCTAAAGTTATAGGAGTAGCATCCTGCAAATGCGTGCGCCCTATTTTCACTATATTCTTCCAATCAGAAGATTTTTTTGCAAGCTCATGTTCTAGTTTTTCCATAGCAGGTATCAAGCGATTCACAGCCGATGTAACAACAGCTATATTCATAGCCGTTGGAAAAGAATCATTCGAAGATTGCGCCATATTTACATGATCGTTAGGGTGAACAGGAGATTTTGTTCCCTTCTTCCCTATGAGTGATTCATTGGCAATATTCGCTATAACTTCGTTCATATTCATATTAGTTTGCGTACCAGAACCAGTTTGCCAAACCGCCAAAGGAAATTCTGAATCAAATTCGCCAGCTAGAACTCTATCCGCAGCATTTGTTATAGCCTTGAAGACTTCGTCTTTCAAATAACCCAATTTAAAATTAGAAATTGCAGCGCATTTTTTCAGTAAAGCAAGAGCTTTTATAAGCTCCATAGGCATTTTTTCTGAACCTATTTTGAATTTCTCCAGTGATCTTTGCGTAGAAGCTCCGAAATAATGCTTCTCTTCTACTTCTATTTCCCCAAAGGAATCTGTTTCAATACGATTCATATAACCGACCTCTTATCGCAATTAATCAAGGTAATCTTTCACTTTTATATGTAAGTGCTATAGTAGCTGCAAGACTAAGAATTGCAACATAAATAGCGGGAGCTAACAGATGCTCAAAATGCCTCCACAAAAATAAACATAATGGAGTTGTACTTCTTCCTAGAAGTTCAGCCCCAATGGAATATCCAATACCTAAAACTAAATATTTCTCATTGCCAGATAGCATTTTAAAAAACCAAGCTTTAAGGGGAGCAACAAATAATACGCCTATGAATATAAACCATATTCTCACAAGAACTATAATTGTTATAGAAGCACTGCTTAAGAGCCAAAATAAAGGTATCGATGTCAAAAACAATATGAATGACATAGTCGCCATCCATTTGTTATATTCAAACTTCTCGGAAATAAAGCCAGCTATTATCAATAGCACTATATCAAACATGAGTAACATCGAGTTATGAGCCAACATCTCGGTAGATGAAATGCTAGGATGTAACATAGGAACAAAATTATTCATAAAAATGAATGGTATGGCATAAGTCATATAGCTAAAGCTGCTAACTATTATTATACGAATTAACTTGCCAGAATTTACTCTTATTAAATCCATACTAGTTACTCGTTTTTCAGGCACCTCTACTGGCAGATCTTTCAATAAGGACCTTAAAAACACCCCTATAAAGCCCGTCAAAATTGCTCCGAAAAATGGATATCTCCAATAATAACTAGGATCGCTAGTTGTACTTACACATGTAGCAGCCCAAGAGGCAACCATCATCCCACCCATAGTGGAGACTAAATAATAACTACTAGCCTTGCTATAATTTCCAACCTTAACATGTTCCATAATGAATAAAGATGAAACAGTCCCCTCACCAGAGGCGAATATTCCTTGTAACATCCTAGCAAGCATTAAAACTAACGGAGCCATAGGACCAATAGTATCATAACCAGGCGTTAAGCCAACTAGTAAGGTACTTATCGACATTCCTATAAGAGTTATTACAAGAACCCTTTTAGGACCATAATTCATTGCCATTTTTCCAAAAACAAAAGCTCCTATAGGCCTTGTTACAATGCTTGTAGACATAAGGCTATATGTAAGTATAAGAGCAACAACCTTGTCAGTTGTTTCAGCAAAAAAAATAGGGGATATAAACTGCGCCATAAAAGCATATAAAGCAACATCGTAGTGATCAAGGACGTTACCTATAATGCCCACCCAGAATACTAATCTTGGATTGTTCTTTTTCATAAATCCTATCAAATTTCAAAAACTGCTACAACAGGGGCATGGTCTGAGGGCTTTTCTCTTTCCCTAAATGTTTTGCCAATATAGCAGTCTGATAGCTTTATTGCAGCATTTTTATTTCCAAGAATCATATCTATCCTAAGACCGATGTTCTTTTGAAACGCTCCGGCTCTATAATCCCACCAGCTAAACTCCTTTATTTGATGGTTTTTTAGGCGGTATAAATCTTCATATCCTACATTTAACAAAGCTCTCATTTTTTTGCGTTCATCAAGTGTGAAACATGTAGAATTTTGTAAATCCGAAGGGGAGTAGACATCTATATCAAAAGGTGCAACATTAAAATCTCCACCTATTATTAGATTTTCATCTATACTTTTTAGCTTTTCTAGATAATCTATTATCGCGTCATAAAAATGAAGTTTTTTTATAAATTTGTCGCTAGCTACTTCTCCTCCATTTGGAACATATAAGCAAATTATTCTAGAATATCCAACAGGAGTTTGGCACGATATTTCTATAAAACGAGCCTCATCAGAACATGGATTACCAGGAAAATCAGTCTTTACTTCATCAATAGGGAATTTGGAGAATATCGCTACACCATTATAACTTTTCTGACCATGTATTTCTATATTATAAGGGAAATTTGTAAATGCAGCATAAGGGAATTGATAGTTTTCACATTTAGTTTCCTGCAAAAGCATTATATCTGGAGCCACGTCCAGTAGAAAAAATTGAAGATGTTCAGTCCTAGACCTTATGGAATTTACATTCCATGTTGCAACTTTAAGCATTTTTTTGAATTTCTAGAATTTCCTGTATAGATACAATAGAAGATATTGGATCCTCATTAACATAATAAGTCATAATAATTTATTGTCGATTATTTCACTGCATTATCTTATATTTTATGAAAAATTGCAATAATTACAAAAAATCTTGCACCCTGCTCAAATTTTGTGATATTTGTATCTAGTTCATAGGAATCTAAGAGTTTTTACATGTCTGGTTTTGAGCTCAATAAAATATTAGCATCAATTTTGCTTGCAAGTCTTATAGCAATGGTTACTGGGACTGTTGTAAATCTACTTTACAAACCAGATTTATCTCCAAAAGAACGTGGCTATAGCGTTGCAATGGTAGGGCATGGCACAGGTCACACTCCTGGGCATCAAGAGCCTACATCTACAGTTACAATAGCTGATCTCATGAAAAATGCTAATGCAGCCCATGGACAAAATCTTGTAAAAAAATGTGTTTCGTGTCACTCTCTCGAAAAAGACGGGCCAAATAAAATAGGTCCACATTTGTGGAATGTGATAGGAAGGGAAAAAGCAGCTATCGCTGATTATAAATATTCTGCTGCGATGATCGCATCAGCTGGTGTGTGGGATTATGAAAGTCTATTCAATATGATAAAAAAACCTTCGGTTTATATGCCAGGCACTAAGATGTCATTTTCTGGAATAACTAACCCACAAGACATAGCAGATATCATAGAATATTTACGAGTGAATGCACATGATACTCCTATTCCAAAACTGCCATGACAAAATCTTACAAATCTTCTGATGCAAGTTTCTATTCCAGCTTAAAAGTAGCTATCCCACTTATGATTAGCTCTCTTTCAACTATCCTCATGGTCACGATGGATAGAATAATGCTTTCTAATTATGATATAATGGCTATGAATGCAGTGGCAGTAGTTGGGGCTTTAGTATTTGCTTTTGACCGCGCATTTACAGCTGTTGCTGCCATCTCGGAAGTATTTGTTGGGCAATTTAACGGCGCAGGCGAATTCCATAAAGCTCCCATAGCTACATGGCAAATGATTTTTTTCTCAATAGCAAGTTTAGTGATTCTAATTCCTGTATCAATATTTGCAGGGCCATATGTTATTCCAACGATGTTTTTTGATTATGGAATAGAGTTTTTTCAGATATTAGTACTTTGTATATTTTTAGCATCTATGTTTGCTGCTGTTGCTGGATTTTTCGTTGGAACAAAACAAACAAGTATCATAGCTATAACTTCTTTAGTAAGTAACGTCATAAATATAATTCTGAATTATTTTCTAATATTTGGGGTAGAAGGAACTATTCCAGCGATGGGGCCAAAAGGCGCAGCTATTGGCACAGCAATTTCCCTTACAATACAATTCTGTATCATCTTTTTAGTTTTTTTGAGCAAAAAACAAAATGATAAATATAAAACAAGAATTTGGTATCTTGATGTAAAAATAATGCTATCTGCTTTCAAAATAGGAGTTCCCAATTCTATAAGTTATATGATGAATATTCTTAGCTCTTACGCAATAATGTTAATAGTATCAGATACTGGGGCTGAGGAGCTTGTTACTGGATTCAACATTTGTGTTAATTTCAACATTTTTGTATTTTTTACTAGTGATGGAATCCAGAAAGCTATGATAGGAATAGGCTCTAACTTACTTGGTGCAAAGCATGAAGATAAGATAAAATCCCTAATTATTAGTGGAATAAAAATGCAATGTTTGTGCCTCATTTTTATAGCAATCCCAGCATTTTTATATATGGATAATATAATAGGGTTATATACCAACGACCAAAGCATATATGAAATCTTAAAAACAGGATTACCATGGGTAATTCTATATTATTTTGTGGATGGAATTTTATGGGTTTTTGGTTGTGTTTTAATATCAGGCGGAGATACAAAGTTTACAACTTTCTGTGACATATTTTTTGTTTGGTCTACAAGAGTTTTACCTTTATATATTCTTCATAATAATATAGGACTTGATATAGCCACAATATGGCAAATTTCTAGTCTAGCTTCTTTCATAATGACTATAGTATTCATTCCAAGATTCGCTTATGGAAAGTGGAACAAACTTCAAGAACTCTAATCGTCTAGTGGTATACTTTCTTCTATTGCTCCTATTATTGAAGCATCCAGTGGAGTATCATATATAGATTGTATATTTTCCTTATCAATATCAGATAGTTCTTCAAACATTGACTTCATCCTTGATAGTACTATATCTTTGTTCGCTTTTTTCTGAATAATTTTAGCATCAGATTTGGAATATTCTTGATTATTTAGAGCTTTGTCTACAGCAATACCTATATTTAATAATCTATGTACTTCTGAATTGAGTGTGATGGATTTATAGCTTTCATCGACTTTTGCTCCAAGCTTAATAAGCTCTTCAACAACTTGAACATTACCAAATGCGCAAGCTATTTCCAACGGGGTCATGCCGTAAGCGTTTGTAGAGTTAATATTTACCCATGTTTTTGTTAACTCTTTTATATCTTCATCGTGGCAACCACGGATCGCCATTGAAAAAAGATCCATATAATCCTCTACTGGCTAATGATTACATAATATATATTAACCTAAATCAATAATGCCGTCTATGTTTTATAGAGCTTTAAGCCATTTATATGGCAAAAATTCTTAGATGATATTGCATTTATGCTATGTTTCTCTTATGCTCAACTTGTTATTTATAAATTTAGAGTACGAATTATGAGTCACGAAAAAGCCTCGCATCCTTATCATATAGTGGATTTGAGCCCATGGCCTATTCTAACAGCTTTCTCTCTTTTGTTTGCAACTGGCGGTGGTCTTTTATATATGCATAAATACACACTCGGTCATTATATTTTGCCTTTGGGAATAGTATTTTTGGCATCTTGTATGTTTTTTTGGTGGAGGGATGTATTAAAAGAGGCAAAATCTAGCCATCACACAACAGCTGTTCAGAGAGGGTTAAGAATAGGCATGGCTCTCTTTATTTTATCCGAAGTTATGTTCTTTTTTGCATTTTTCTGGTCCTTTTTCAAAGCTAGATTATTTCCCGAAGGTATTTTAGATGAGGCGGGGATTTGGATAATAGAAAATGGTGTATGGCCACCACGAGGGATAAAGCTATTTGACCCGTGGGATATACCTTTCATGAACACTCTTGTTTTGCTCCTTTCTGGAACAACTGTTACGTGGGCTCATTATTCTATAACTGCCAATGATAGAAAAAATGCCGTAAAAGCTCTAGGGTATACAATATTGCTAGGTGTGTTTTTTACATCTATGCAAGCATATGAATATTACCATGCTGCATTCAAATTCACTGATGGTATATATGCTACGAATTTCTACATGGCTACAGGATTCCATGGCGCTCACGTCATAATAGGGACAATCTTTTTATTCGTTTGTTATATGAGAACGCGAAATGGAGATTTTGATAAGAGCAGTTCTCATTTAGGTTTCGAATTTGCAGCCTGGTATTGGCATTTCGTCGATGTAATATGGCTGTTCTTATTTATATTCCTTTATGTTTTAGGATAAGTTTTTGACTTAAAAAGTGGCAGTAGAAGTTTCTTTACGAAATATTGTATTCTATTTGGTTCTCTTGTTCTGCTGCGCACTCCGCTAGCGGATGTTATAACATTAGACCAAAGAAAATCTCCAGTTTTTACATCTATAAAAGCTATTACAAAAGACATATGGTCAGATGGTGTTGACTGAGTTTGGAGAGCTGTATCTATAATTATATCCTTTATTCTTGCTCCATTTGTTTTAGAAATATGGTTATATTCTACAACAGCTATAATATCAGTTTTTATTTTTTTTCTGAATTCTGCCAGATCACATTCTAAATTTTCAGATATTACAGAATCCCGATTTTTTGTAGTTCTCCATGTCAGATTCTTCTTTTTTTCTTTTACATAGGCTGAAGCAATAATCTGACTTGCATTGTCGATTATAGATTCGAAATCAGCATTTAAAGTTTGATCGTGGATTTCCTTCCTTGTTACTACAGAGGCATTTACATTATGTTCACGCAACTCTAAAGCAATAGCTTCTGATATAACCTTTTCTAGAAAAAGTTCATAATCATACATACGTGTTTTTTGACAGGAAAGATCTACTACATTAACTTCTGTTTTGGAGGGAAGAATTGCGATAGAACTATTGGGGTTTATGTAATTTGTATAATCTGATTTATACCTTACGCTAGTACTGCAGCTTGAAGCCAATATGAGGCAACAAGCTGCATATAAAAGAACTATAATTCTTCCTAGCATATAGGTTAGGAGGAATTATTGTGCAGGAATAACGCGTGTACGGTTATTTGAGAAGATAACATATACTTTTTGACCTTCTCTTACTACATTATCTTTAGCTGATTGTACTACAGTTATCATACCACTTGTTTTAGCTGTTGATAGAACATTTCTCATAGCTTCATTGCCTTCATAATATCCATCTTTAAATTTAGACATATCAAGCTTTACAATATATTCCATACCTTGTGATGTGCTCATTTTATCTTGTATCAAAGCACCAGCTGCTGCACCAGCTAAAGCGCCGCCAACTATACCAACAGTTTGTCCACCACCTTTGCCGATATTGCTACCGATAGCGCCACCAAGTAATCCACCAGCTAGCATTCCACCAGTGTTACCAGAAAGCTTATCGTTTTCTTTTAGTGTTACAGGACGGGATGATACTACTTTACCTTCCAAAGTTAGGCTTAATGTAGAATCGCTTGTATAAGTGTTGCTTGACAGATCACGAGCACAGCCAGTGAGAACTGATAAAATCATAGCAACAACGAAAACTTTATGTAATTTAAACATAAAAACTCCATGAAAAAGGTTAACATATGCAGAATCATTATATAGAATATTATGAAATTTCATAGTAGAATCTTTTAATCCTTACTTTTTTTATTATAGTTTTTTCATGCTAAAACAAGAATCACAATCTGCTCATAACAAACAACAGCTTAAATCTTCAGATCCATCAAGGTCTGTTTGGGTTTCTGCTTCTGCGGGCACTGGAAAAACTAAAGTTCTTACTGACCGAGTACTTAAATTACTGCTCAGTAATGTTAGTCCACATAAAATTCTTTGTCTTACTTTTACAAAAGCTGCCGCTACAGAAATGCTTAGTAGGATAAATAACGAACTTAAGACGTGGTCTTGTTCTTCCAATGAGTTTTTACTTCAAAGGCTTTATATATTGCTTGGACGAGAAGCTACAAGCGAAGAACTATCATTATCTAAAAAGCTATTCAATATCTTGCTAAAATCCTCAAATTTTGTGCAGATTCAAACCATTCACGGATTTTGTCAATCTCTTCTTAGACTATTCCCATTGGAGGCTTGTCTTGCTCCCGGCTTTGAGGTTATTGATGAAATAAAAGCTTCAGATTTAATAGAAAAGGTTTCTCATAGGATATTTGCTAACATAACATCAGAAGAAATGGATGAAACTGCACGTTTCATGGAAACAAATATACATGACACATCTCTAATCACTTTGCAAAGTGAAATCATAAATTCTAGAGTAAAATTCAAAGGCCTAATCGACCATTTTCAAAATGGAGAAAATTATGCATCATATCTTGCACAGCAAATGTCCATAGAGAAAAGCAAAGAAGAATATTTTGAAGATTTTGCCAATTTTATAGATGGTGTAGGACTTATTGATCAAGACCTTGGTGGAGAATCAGCTGTGGCCTATAATTCTTATTTTTTCCTTGCAAAAAATGAGAGAATATCCTCTTTTGACCATTTAAAAATAGCTTTTCTTACAAAACTAGGCGAAATGAGAAAAAAGCTAATCCCGCGCGAAATTGTAAAAGAACATCCTGATTTAGAAGAGAAGTTGAGGAATATCCAAACTGCTGTATTTGAACTTGATCAAAATATAAAATCTATATCTTTAATTAATGCAAGCAAACATCTTTTTGTCTTAAGCAAAAGTCTTATAACGGAATATGAAAATGAGAAGAAATATCAAGGCTATCTAGACTATGATGATCTTATATATTACTCCTTAAGACTCTTAAGTGATAGTGAATTTAGAGAATGGGTACTTTATAAACTAGATGGGGGAATAGAGCATATATTAATAGATGAATCCCAAGATACAAGCCCTCAGCAATGGAAAATCATAGCTTCTTTAATGCAAGAGTTTTACTCCGGTGGAGATGAACGTGGCCGAACAATATTCGTAGTTGGAGATGAAAAACAATCTATATATAGCTTCCAAGGAGCAGATATAAACACCTTTAAAGGTATGAAGGAATTTCTTCACTATAATATGACACAAAGCCTCAAAGCTTACGAAAATATCGACCTCGCCTCCAGTTATAGATCAACATTTTCAGTAATAGATTTTGTACATAAAACGTTCGAAAAAGTAACCCATTTATATGGTGATATATTTCCAAATGGTGTAAGCCTTGAATGTTTCAGATCAGACTCTCCTGGTCGAGTTGAACTTTGGCCGTCTATCTGCTCAGAAGAAGAGGAAGACTTATTCTGGCCTGAGTTTAATAGAAGCTCGCCAACGGAAACTTCAAGCCAGTTAATGAGTAAAGCAATCGCAAAATATATAAAAAACCAGATGGATTCTGGGGTGATATTAGCTTCCACGAAGAGAAAAATTTCAGCTGGCGATATAATGATTCTAGTTAGAAAAAGAAGCA